>NZ_DFTS01000027.1:0-2567 GCF_002383015.1 Idiomarina sp. UBA4206 | reverse complement strand
CTTGAGTTTCGGGCCTCACTCGCCAAAGTTACGCCCCGAAGCAACAAGTCGCTATCTCCGTCGCGGATAAACCACATCATGACGCCTTTGCGCATGATTTTGAATGAAGCAGCCAACCGCTATAATTTTAGCTCACCTTACCAGGGAATTAAATCGCTTAAGGTGCCGCGTACGGATGTTGAGCCATTCACCATTGATGAGGTGCGCCTCATCATCGAGAAGGTCCGCCCCGATTTTCGGGACTACTACACCGTGCGGTTCTTCACTGGCATGCGGACAGCCGAAATCGATGGGCTCCAGTGGGATGCGGTGGATTTTGACCGCCGGCAAATCATGGTGCGCAGCACCATCGTGAACGGTGAAACCCAAAGCACCAAAAACGATGGGTCGTTTCGCGCCATCGACATGAGCGAGCTGGTCTTCGATGCATTGAAACATCAGTGCGAAGCAACCGGTGATCAGCAGTACGTATTCTGTACCCGCAACGGCTCGCCACTATCGCATAACAACGTGACCAAACGTGTCTGGTATCCACTGCTTCGGCACCTTGGGTTGCGTAAACGCCGTCCTTATCAAACCCGTCACACCGCTGCCACGCTTTGGCTGGCAGCAGGGGAGAGCCCTGAGTGGATTGCGCGGCAGATGGGGCACTCAACGACCGAAATGTTGTTTCGGGTGTACTCGCGGTATGTGCCGAACCTTACCCGCCAGGACGGCTCTGCGTTTGAGCGGTTGCTCAAGTCCAATTTCAATGATTTCAAACCTGACGCGGAGTAAGTGCACGCTTACTTCACCGCAATACTGATTTAATGACTCTGGAGAATTCTTATGAACACGATGACAAACATCACTGTGAACGACACCATTCAACCACTACTTATCGATGCGCAGGAATACATGCGCTTTTCAGGACGCTACTATCTGTGCGATGTTGAGTATGTCCAAACATCCCAGGCGGAGGAAAAATGCAAACTAACGCTGTCCGACAGCTCTGGCACGTTAGAGGTCTACGCTCGCTACGAGCAACTGAAAAATGAAGCGATATTGGTGGACACGATGCTTCACGTTGACGTCGCCAAATCCATCATTGGTGAGCAAAGCATTCGTGTCTGCAAGTTGCTTGTCTGTGCAGACGACTGCGAAACCATTGGTACATCACTGGCCGCATTGCCAATAGCCAAATGTCCGCGGCCGGATATCTTTAAAGCGTTGCTTGTGATGGAAAGTCGCATTGAGTCTGATGTCATGAAAGAATTTCTGTGTGATGTATTGCTACAAAAGCACGTGGCGGCAGCCTATCTTGAATGTCCTGCTTCTTTGAATGGACACCACAGTTGCGGAGCAGGGCTCCTTGAGCACTCGATTAACGTGGCCTGGAATATCTTGGGTGTGCAAGCGTTCAAGCCGATTGAGCGAGACACAGCCATTGTTGCTGCGCTACTGCACGATATCGGAAAAACTCAAACCTTAACGAACCAGCAGAGGCCGACCCGGTTAGGATGCCGCGTTGACCCGCACCATCTGACACTGGAGCTTTGCGCGAAGGCATTAAGGAAACTCGACGCAAAAGCGCCGCTGCTGGCTGAACGCCTTCGGGAAGCATGGATAGCGCTAATACCGGAGGGCTCATCAACCAGAGGCGACAAGCTGTTACTGATTGACGCATTGGAGCGTTCAAAGCATTTCAGCATCGAGGGTGAGCAATCCATGGCCTTTCTGGCCGATGCGGAAATGGGCGTGCCCGTCACCTCAGCCAATCATTAATTTCTTTAATTTAATTAATGGCTGCCTAGCTGGAGATGATTTTCCTCTTCTTTTAGATGACGGAAAAGTTTTTAATGAAAATATGTTCTACAAACACGTACACGAAGCTAAAATGGCGGTGGGTCAATCTCCTTTTCGAACTCGCAATGAGAATTTAGATCTTGATCCTGAAACAAAATCCCAAATCTCTGAAATTTTAACGGAAGCTATGGATCAAACGACAGGTCTTTTGATTCCTTACAATGCCTGCGTTGAGTTGAAAGATGATCCCATGCTTAAATACGTTCGGTTTATTGAATACGAAAAATATATTGCTATCTTTGTCCACGATCAAAAGGATCGTTTTCTTTCTGAACTTTATGTTAAAGGAGAAAAAGAATTTAGATACTGGATGTTTAATACGGGTCAAGTGTTTGATTCTAAAATTGCAGAATCTTCCAAGCTAATTTATTTAAAAATAACTGCTTGCATTCGTGATTGGAAAATTTTGATTGAACGAGACTCTACGATGCAAGTCAGATCTCGTCCAATGATTCCACAGGGAGTTAAAACTAATAAGAAAAGATGGATTTATTTACCACGAGTGACTTACAAACATTCAGAAACAAGAGAACAAAGAAGTCGAGAAAAGATTTTCTTTAATGAAAGTCGAAAATTTAGTGGAGACCGAAGAGCACACCGTAGAAAACTTCCAAGTGGCATGAAAGCTTCTAAAACTCAAATGATTTTAGCGAGAGATGTCAATTTTTATGTTCCTGAAGGTTATACGTTTGTTAGAAAAACGCTTTGGGGTAAAATTAAAA
>NZ_DFTS01000059.1:57149-61328 GCF_002383015.1 Idiomarina sp. UBA4206 | reverse complement strand
GTTTGTGCCGGGTCAATAATGCCGTCATCCCATAAGCGGGCAGACGCATAATACGGATGACCTTGTTTCTCGTACTGCTCAACAATCGGCTTTTTCAGCGCTTGTTCTTTTTCTTCACTCAGGCTTTCGCCTTTACGGGCTAAGTTATCTTTGGTGACCTGCGCCATAACGCCTGCAGCTTGCTCACCACCCATGACCGAGATACGCGCATTTGGCCACATGAACATCATGGTTGGGTCATAAGCGCGACCGCACATGCCGTAGTTACCGGCACCATAGCTACCACCAATTAAGACGGTAAACTTAGGAACTTTCGCACAGGAAACGGCCATAACCATTTTCGCGCCGTGTTTGGCAATGCCTTCGGCTTCGTACTTTTTACCGACCATAAAGCCGGTAATGTTTTGTAAGAACACCAGTGGAATTTTACGTTGGGCACAAAGCTCAATGAAGTGAGCACCTTTTTGTGCCGACTCGGAAAACAAAATGCCGTTATTCGCGATAATACCAACGGGGTAGCCGTCAATGCGGGCAAAACCCGTCACCAGCGTATTACCGTAGTTGGCTTTAAATTCATCAAAGTCAGAATCATCAACAATGCGTGCAATCACTTCGTGGACGTCATAAGGCTTGCGCAGGTCGGTACCGACAATGCCGTACAGCTCTTTGGCGTCGTAACGCGGTGGTTTTGATGGTTGACGATCCAGCTTAGTTGGCTCGCCTCGGTTAAGGCGTGCTACCGAACGGCGTGCTAAAGCTAAAGCATGCTCATCGTTGTGAGCAAAATGGTCGGCAACACCGGAAATACGTGTGTGCACGTCGGCGCCGCCAAGCTCTTCGGCTGAAACTTCTTCACCCGTTGCAGCTTTAACCAAAGGTGGACCTGCCAGGAATATGGTGCCTTGCTCTTTAACAATAACGCTTTCATCCGCCATCGCGGGTACATATGCACCGCCAGCGGTACAAAGGCCCATAACCACCGCAATTTGAGGAATGCCTTTGGCTGACATATTTGCCTGATTAAAGAAAATGCGGCCAAAGTGCTCTTTGTCAGGGAATACTTCGTCCTGACGGGGCAGGTTGGCACCGCCAGAGTCCACCAGGTAAATACAGGGCAAGTGACAACGCTCGGCAATTTCCTGAGCGCGCAAGTGCTTCTTCACGGTCAGCGGGTAGTAGGTGCCGCCTTTCACAGTGGCATCGTTGGCGATGATCATGCACTCAGTGCCTTCAACCTGACCTATGCCAGCTACAACGCCGGCAGCAGGAACGTAATCTTCATAGCATTCCCAGGCGGCAAACTGGCCAATTTCTAAAAATGGCGAGCCAGCGTCCAGCAACTTATTAATACGGTCACGAGGCAGTAATTTACCGCGAGATAAGTGGCGCTCCTGATACTTAGGACCACCGCCCTGATGAATCTTTGTCGCTTTTTCCTGCAAGTCGTTAACGACGTCTTGCATAGACTCACTGTTAGCCGCAAATTGTGCATCGCGGGTGTTGATTTTACTGGATAAAATCGCCACGGCGTTGCCTCCTTATTATTTTGATTCAGTGAACAGTTCGCGACCAATAAGCATACGACGAATTTCCGACGTACCGGCACCGATTTCATAAAGCTTCGCGTCGCGCAGCAGGCGGCCTGTCGGATACTCGTTAATGTAGCCGTTACCACCCAATAACTGTATAGCGTCCAGCGCAAGCTGAGTCGCTAATTCGGCTGCGTAAAGAATAGCGCCTGCGGCGTCTTTACGGGTAGTTTCACCACGGTCACAAGACTGAGCTACTGCGTAAACGTAAGCACGCGCCGCATTAGTGCGAGTGTACATATCAGCAACTTTGCCCTGAATCAGCTGGAATTCGCCGATCTCTTTACCGAACTGTTTGCCATCGTGAATATAAGGTACGCAAGTATCAAGGCAGGCCTGCATAATGCCTAAAGGACCAGCAGCGAGAACAGCGCGCTCGTAATCAAGGCCGCTCATCAACACTTTAACGCCTTCGTTAAGTTCGCCCAGAATGTTCTCTGCAGGCACTTCGACATCTTCAAACACCAGTTCACAGGTGTTTGAACCACGCATACCAAGTTTGTCGAGCTTTTGTGCCTGGCTGAACCCTGGCGTGTCCTTTTCAACAATAAAAGCGGTGATACCACGAGAGTTCTTTTCGGGTTCGGTTTTTGCGTAAATAACAAAGACGTTCGCTTCAGGACCGTTTGTGATCCACATTTTGTTGCCGTTCAGAATGTATTTATCGCCTTTTTTATCGGCGCGTAGCTTCATACTGACAACGTCAGAGCCGGCGTTAGGTTCACTCATTGCTAAGGCACCAACGTGTTCACCAGTACATAACTTAGGTAAGTATTTTTGCTTCTGTTCTTCATTACCGTTGCGGTGAATCTGGTTCACACATAAATTGGAGTGTGCCCCATAGCTCAGGCCAACAGAGGCTGATGCACGGCTAATTTCTTCCATCGCGATAACGTGCTCAAGGTAGCCCATGCCAGAACCACCATACTCTTCGGCAACGGTTAAACCGAGCAGACCCATATCGCCAAGCTTGCGCCATAAGTCGCTGGGAAACTCATTTTTTTCATCAATTTCAGCGGCGCGAGGGGCAATTTCGTCACGCGCAAAGGCATTAACTTGCTCACGGATCATGTCGGCTGTTTCGCCGAGCCCAAAGTTAAAGGTGGTGTATTGACTGATCATAACGACTCCTGAGAATGAACTTCTGAAACTGATGAGCTAATGGTCTTAAGCTCGTCCTGACAACGTTGCTCAAGACCGCTTAACTCGGTCAGTAACACATTAATATCTTCCATCTGTTGTTTGAGCGAGAGCTTTTTCTCACCGATGAGCTCAAGTACTTTTTGTAACTGCGCCGCGCTGCTGTTGTCTGCATCGTACAATTCAAATAAACGGCCGGTTTCAGCCAGTGAAAACCCCAGCCGTTTACCACGCAAAATCAGTTTTAAACGAACCCGGTCTTTATTGGTGTAAATGCGCTGTTGGCCCTGGCGTCTGGGAGAGAGCAGACCTTCGTCTTCGTAAAAACGAATGCTGCGAGTGGTAATGTCAAATTGTTTTGCCAGTTCACCAATACTGTAAGTTACTTTATTGTCCATCGGTACTTGCTTTTTGGTTGCTCTGGGATCTAAGCTTAGAGGAAGTTTACGTTAACGTAAAGTGCATTTGGAGGAAAGATGTCAAGCGATTCCATCGTGATTGTGGCGGCCAACCGTACGCCAATGGGCGGTTTTCAGGGTTGTCTGAGTGAAGTTTCTGCTCCTAATTTGGGTGCAGCAGCCATTAAGGCAGCACTGAGTAACAGCGGTTTGAAAGCCGGTGATATTTCGGAAGTTATCATGGGTAATGTTTTGCCGGCAGGCTTAGGTCAGGCTCCGGCTCGTCAGGCGATGCTTTATGCTGACTTACCTCGTTCGACCGGCGCTACAACGATAAACAAGGTTTGTGGCTCGGGCCTAAAAGCCGCGATGATGGCTCATGACTTAATCAAAGCCGGTTCTGCTGACGTTGTACTGGCGGGCGGTATGGAAAGCATGTCCAACGCGCCGTATATGCTGCCTAAAGGTCGCAGCGGCTATCGCATGGGGCATGGACAAGTGCTGGATCACATGATGTTCGACGGCCTTGAAGATGCTTACGAGAATAAAGCCATGGGAAGCTACGCGCAAAGTACTGCTGATGAGTACGGTATTGATCGTGAAGCAATGGATGAATTTGCGATTCATTCTTTAACCAAAGCGCAGACAGCCATTAAAGACGGCTTGTTTAAAGATGAAATTACAGCGGTGACTTACTCAACTCGTAAAGGTGAAGTTACCGTAGATACCGATGAACAGCCGGGTAAAGCACGACTGGATAAAATTCCTCAGTTACGTGCGGCGTTCAAAAAAGACGGTACTATCACCGCGGCTAACTCAAGCTCTATTTCTGACGGTGCTGCGGCGCTTATCTTAATGCGTGAAAGCGAAGCAAAAGCCAAAGGTCTGCAACCGTTGGCCCGGGTGATGGGTCACACAACGCACTCGCAGGCACCGTCTGAATTCACTATTGCACCTATTGGCGCAATGAATTCATTGTTGAGCAAGTTGGACTGGACAAAAGACGACGTCGATTTATGGGAAATTAACGAAGCCTTTGCCATGGTAACCAT
>NZ_DFTS01000059.1:56629-57005 GCF_002383015.1 Idiomarina sp. UBA4206 | reverse complement strand
TTTGCCATGGTAACCATGCTGGCAATTCAGGAAATGAAACTGGATGCGAGCAAAGTGAATGTGCATGGCGGAGCTTGCGCTTTAGGGCATCCTATTGGCGCAAGCGGTGCACGTTTGCTGGTAACGCTGTTGCACGCCTTAAAACAAAAAGGCCAGAAACGAGGCATTACTTCGTTGTGTATCGGTGGCGGCGAAGCTGTCGCTCTGGCTGTGGAAATGATCTAGTCGGGCTTTGCCGGTATAGGCTAGCCTGCGGGTTTCAGCTTTTGAACCCGCCCGGCTAGCCAAACGGCAAGCACTATGATCAAAGCACCAATGCTTAAACGGGTGTAGTCAAAGGACTGTTCCCAGAATAAGACATTAACCAGAATTCCAG
>NZ_DFTS01000059.1:52080-56524 GCF_002383015.1 Idiomarina sp. UBA4206 | reverse complement strand
TGTGTTGACCCATTTACTGGCAAGGTTCCAACCAAGGTAACCAAGGCCTGAGGCGACAATACCAAGCCACAGTAAAATGCCCCACTGGAGGTTAGTTGCAGGCATCATGTTTAGTTCAGCAAACAGCAAAACACCCAGGCCGGCAATAACACTGGCACCAAAGAAAAACGCAGCAAACTGCTGACTTTGTGCCAATGTCTTACCGGTCGGTAAACGTTTATAAGCAACTTGACCGGCGGCAAAACACGCATTGGCGGCCTGAATTAAAAAGAAACCAGTGATGAAATCATCAGACAGCGGTTGATACCGAATTATGGCAGCGCCGCAAACGGATACTGCCGCAGCAATCCACCATAAAAGAGGTAAATGCTTGCGGTTGAGTATGAGTTCGTCAATGAGGGTTATGTAGAGCGGTGTAAAAATAGTGAACAAAAGCACTTCGGCAACGCTCAAATACAAAAACGCATGGTAAAGAAACAAATACATGGCGCCAATTTGTATAGCGCCAATAACGGCCAGTTTAGTCAGTTGAGGTAGCTGCCCACTTTTGGGAGACAAATGCCGCCAACGAAATAACGGTAACACGGTTATCAGTGCTAAAATCATGCGGATAAACACAACAATATAACCGTCAACCTGACCGGCAAGATAAACGCCGATTAGCGAAAAACTGGCGGCCCAAAGTAAAGTAATCAGAATTAAGAGGGTCACGTTAAGGCTCACTTAACTAAATTTAGCTCATCAATAGATGACAAAATAACACAATAAGAAGGTGAATTATGTCTAAGAAAGTGCCTCTGTATATAGATGGCGAATTTGTCGCCTCGAAGTCAGAACAGTGGATTCCTGTCACCAATCCAGCGACACAGGAAGTTATCGCACAAGTGCCAGTTGCTACCCAGAGTGAAATGGAAGCAGCGGTTGAGAGTGCACGCGAAGCTTTTAAAACCTGGAAAGAAGTGCCTGTTTCTGAACGCGCTCGTGTCATGATGCGTTATCAGGCCTTGTTAAAAGAACATCAGGAAGAAATAGCAGAAACTCTGGCGCAGGAAACCGGTAAAACTTTTGAAGATGCAAAAGGTGACGTCTGGCGTGGTATCGAAGTGGTTGAACACGCAGCCAATATTCCTTCGTTATTAATGGGTGAAACTGTTGAGAACGTTGCCCGTAAAATTGACTCTTACAGCTACACTCAGCCACTTGGGGTTTGTGCAGGTATTACGCCGTTTAACTTTCCGGCTATGATCCCACTGTGGATGTTCCCGCTGGCAATTGCTTGTGGTAACACCTTTATTCTTAAACCTTCTGAGCAAGATCCATTAACCCCAAATCGTTTGGTGGAATTATTTGAACAAGCTGGCGCGCCTAAAGGTGTGTTGCAGGTCTTGCATGGCAATAAAGATCAGGTTGATTTTCTGCTGGATCATCCAGCCGTTCGTGCCTTGTCATTCGTTGGTTCTGTGCCGGTTGCAGAGTACATCTACCGTCGTGGTACAGAAAATGGTAAGCGCGTACAGGCCTTTGCTGGTGCGAAAAACCATTGCGTTATTATGCCAGATGCCAATAAACAGCAAGTGATCAACAACATGGTTGGTTCTTCTGTTGGTGCAGCGGGTCAACGTTGTATGGCGATTTCTGTCGCAGTATTTGTTGGTGCGGCAAAAGAGTGGATTCCTGAAATTGCTGAAGCCATTGCGAAAGTTCGTCCGGGCGCATGGAATGATGAAAATGCCGCTTATGGTCCGGTTATTAGCCCACAAGCAAAAGAGCGCGTTGAAGCTTTGATTACTCAGGGTGAAAAAGAAGGCGCGAAATTGTTGGTTGATGGTCGTAATTGCAAAGTTGATGGCCTGCCAAACGGTAATTGGGTTGGTCCAACAGTATTCTCTAACGTAACGCCGGATATGGAAATCTACAAAACGGAAATTTTCGGTCCGGTATTGTGCGCCACAGAAGTGGACAGCTTAGAAGACGCATTAGAGCTGGTTAACAACAACCCTTACGGTAATGGTACTTCTATCTTTACTGCAAGCGGTGCGGCAGCGCGTAAATACCAGCACGAAGTTGAAGTGGGTCAGGTAGGAATTAACATTCCAATTCCGGTACCACTGCCGTTCTTCTCATTTACCGGCTGGAAGCGCTCCTTCTTTGGTGATCTTCATGCTTATGGTAAGCAGGGCGTTCGTTTTTACAGTGAAACGAAGACAGTAACGGCGCGTTGGTTTGAGAGCGATCTGGAAGATCCAGCAGGTCCTAACATGTCAATTAACCTAAGGTAGTAGGGGATAGCGATGAATTTCGAATTGACAGAAGACCAGCAAGCCTTTGTTGATACGGCTAAGGCGTTTGCTGATAAAGAGCTGGCGCCTAATGCGGCTAAGTGGGATGAAGAACACCATTTCCCAATAGAAGTGTTCCGTAAAGCCGGTGAAATGGGCTTTATGGGCATGTACACGCCGGAAGAGGCTGGCGGCTTTGGAATGAGCCGCTTAGATTCAGCGCTTATTTTTGAGCAACTGGCAGGTGGTTGTACCGCAACAACAGCCATGATGACCATTCACAACATGGTCACCTGGATGATTGGCTCGTTCGGCCAACAGTCTGTGATTGACCAGTGGGTACCAGAGTTGGTTACCGGTGAGAAGCTAGGCTCATACTGCCTGACAGAACCTGGTTCAGGTTCAGACGCCGCCAGCTTACGTACCAGTGCGAAAAAAGATGGCGACGAGTATGTTCTGAACGGCTCTAAAATGTTTATCTCCGGTGCCGGTGAAACTGACGTTCTGGTGGTTATGGCACGCACTGGCGAAGATGGTCCTAAAGGCATTTCTGCCTTTGCTGTACCGGCCGATGCCAAAGGTGTTATTTACGGTAAAGCCGAAGAGAAAATGGGCTGGAACGCCCAGCCAACTCGCTTAGTAACGTTTGAAGACGTTCGTATTTCGGCAGAAAACTTGCTGGGTAAAGAAGGCGAAGGCTTTAAGTTTGCCATGATGGGCTTAGACGGTGGACGCATCAACATCGCCGTTTGCTCTGTCGGTACCGCACAAGCGGCGCTGAATACCGCTAAAGCCTACATGCAGGAACGTACGCAATTTGGTAAGCCGTTGGCAGCTTTTCAGGCACTACAGTTTAAGTTAGCCGATATGGCAACTGAACTGGTGGCAGCCCGCCAAATGGTGCGTTTGGCAGCCAGTAAAGTTGATAACAACGACGCTGACAAAACCACCTATTGCGCTATGGCGAAGCAGTTTGCGACCGATGTTGGTTTTAAGGTGTGTAACGACGCACTGCAACTGCACGGTGGTTATGGCTACATAAAAGAGTATCCATTAGAGCGCCATGTGCGTGATGTTCGTGTTCACCAGATTCTGGAAGGCACGAACGAAGTCATGCGTATGATTATTGGTCGCCGTATGCTGGCGGATAACGACCGCGAAATCTTGTAAGGAGACTCCATGCAAGACGTTGTAATTTTTGAAGAACTAAACGCCGGTGACAAAGTCATCGGCGTTGCTACATTAAATTCCGAAAAATCACTGAACGCTCTGAGTCTGGCAATGGCTGAAAAGCTGCTACCACAGCTCAAGAAATGGGCAGATGACGACAAAGTGGCTTGTGTCTGGTTGCAGGGCGCTGGTGAAAAAGCCTTCTGTGCCGGTGGTGACATTGTCGCTATGTATAAAGCTATGCAGGCCGAGCCAGGTAAATTAGTGGAAGAGGTTGAAAACTTCTTTACCCAGGAATATCAGCTTGATTACTTTATCCAGACATTCCCTAAGCCCTTCATTTGCTGGGGTGACGGTATTGTCATGGGCGGTGGTATGGGCTTAATGAACGGGGCCAGCCACCGCATTGTGACTGAGCGCTCGTTACTGGCCATGCCGGAAGTGACGATTGGCTTATATCCGGACGTTGGTGCTACCTACTTCCTTAATCGCATGCCACAAGGCTGTGGTTTATTCTTAGGTATTACGGGTGCAACGATGAACGCAAATGATGCGTTATATCTGAACCTGGCAGACCATTTCGTGGGTCACGAAAGTAAAGAAACGATTCTGACTCAGCTTAAAGAAATGGAATGGGGTAATACCTCCGCACTGAATAAGCAGAAAGTGACCGACTTATTAAGTTCAGTTGCCAGCAACGACACAACGGCCTTACCTAACCCTCAGGTTGAGCCACACCAGTCGCTTATTACAGAATTAACAGCCGGCAATGACATTGGCGATATTGTTACACGTATTGTGAATGATGAAACCGATGATAAATGGCTGGCGCGGGCGCGTAAGAATCTGGCAAATGGTTGTCCGTTTACTTCGCATCTGGTCTGGAACCAACTGCAGCAGGGCTCTGATTTGTCGTTGGCGGATTGTTTCCGGTTAGAGCTGACCTTGTCTTGTAACTGTGCGGTTCGTGGTGACTTTGCAGAAGGTATTCGGGT
>NZ_DFTS01000059.1:51730-51929 GCF_002383015.1 Idiomarina sp. UBA4206 | reverse complement strand
AAGATAAGAACCCACAATGGCAGCATAGCTCGGTAGCCGAAGTACCAGCAGAAGAGGTTGATGCATTCTTTTTACCGCCCTGGGGCGAGCGAACGCATCCATTAGCCGATCTTGATAAATAAAACGAATTAACAAGAAGGAGTGCCTGTATGGCAACCGTAGGATTTATTGGACTGGGAAACATGGGTGGCCCTATGGC
>NZ_DFTS01000059.1:40985-51622 GCF_002383015.1 Idiomarina sp. UBA4206 | reverse complement strand
AAACATGGGTGGCCCTATGGCCAGCAACCTGGCAAAAGCAGGCCACACCGTTAAGGCTTTTGATTTATCGGAAGACGCGCTGAAAGCAATAGTTGCAGACGGTGCACAGGCAGCGAAAACAGCGGCTGAAGCCATCGACGGCGTTGAGTTTGTGGTTTCTATGCTGCCGGCAGACCGCCACGTAAAAGGTGTTTATCTTGGAGACGACGGTTTAATTAATAAGCTGACCAAAGATCAGCTCGTTATTGATTGCAGTACCATTTCATCAGATACCGCTATGTACGTGGGTGAACAGCTCGAGAAAGCCGGTATTGCCTTTATTGATGCGCCGGTTTCTGGTGGTGTGGGTGGCGCGAAAGCCGGCACCTTAACCTTTATTTGCGGCGGCACAGAAACCAATGTGGACCGCGCTCGCACCGTGCTTAACGACATGGGGAAAAATGTTTTCCGCGCCGGTGATGTCGGTGCCGGACAGATTGCAAAAATTTGCAACAACATGCTGTTGTCGGTGTTAATGGTGGGTACTTCAGAAGCTCTGCAATTAGGTAAGGCGAACGGGCTGGACCCGAAAGTTTTATCGGAAATTATGCTGGCAAGCTCGGGTAGCAACTGGACTTTACAGGTTTATAATCCGTGTCCTGGCGTAATGGACAACGTGCCTTCAAGTAACGACTATCAGGGCGGCTTTTTGGTTGACTTAATGGCTAAGGATTTAGGCCTGGCGCAACAAACCGCGTTAGAAAGTGGTGCAGCAACGCCTATGGGGTCACTGACTCGTAATCTTTACCATAGCTGGTCTGAGCAAGGCCACGGTCGTCAGGATTTTTCCAGTATTTTTAATTATGTGGCACCTAAGTCACAGAAGTAACCTAAGAAACGAGGAAGCACATGCAAATTAAAGACAGTGTTATTGTTATTACCGGTGGTGCCCAGGGACTAGGCCTTGCAATGGCTGAAGATTTCGCCAAACAAGGCGCTAAACTTGCACTTATCGATATTAACGGCGACGTATTAGGTGAAGCTCAGGAGCACTGCGAAAAGCTGGGTGCTGCCAAAGTAGTTGGCTATGAAGTTGATATTACTGACGAAGAGTCGGTAGAAACCGTGTTTGAACAAATTCAGCAAGAGTTTGATGGTATTGATGTGCTGGTAAACAACGCAGGCCTGCTGCGTGACGGCCTGCTGATTAAATTCAAAGACGGCGAACTGAAACAGAAGATGCCACTGCAGCAATTTCAGTCGGTACTGGATGTGAACCTCACCGGTACCTTCCTATGCGGCCGTGAAGCCGCAACGCAGATGGTAAAAGCCGGTAAAAAAGGCGTTATCATCAATATTTCCAGTGTCGCGCGTGCCGGCAACATGGGACAGACTAACTATTCCGCAACCAAGGCCGGTGTGGTTGCCATGACAGTCACCTGGGCTCGTGAATTGGGTCGTTACGGTATTCGCTGTGGTGCCATTGCGCCTGGCTTTATCGAAACCCCAATGACGGCACAGATGAAACCCGAAGCGGTTGATCGCGCGTTATCTATGGTTCCGTTGAAACGCTGGGGGCAGCCAAATGAAATTGCTCACAGCGCTCGCTACATTATTGAAAATGACTTCTTCAGCGGCCGTGTGGTCGAGATTGATGGCGGCGTTCGTCTGTAAGTCACATTAGTTAAAGTAATGATAAATAGCCGAACTAAGGGCGTCTCTGTTATAGTGGAGGTTATCTACTAAACAGAGACGCTTTTTAATTAATGGCATGCGGAAATTACCTCCCTTAAACGCGCTTAAATCATTTGAAGTGGCAGCGCGTCACCTTAGTTTTACCAAAGCAGCCGAAGAGTTATTTGTGACTCAGGCGGCCGTCAGTCATCAGGTAAAAGCGTTAGAAGATTTCCTTGAGCTTAAACTTTTCATTCGACGTAACCGCTCGCTGTTGCTGACCGAAGAAGGGCAAGAATACTACTTAGAGTTACGGGATATTTTTGAACAACTGGCACAGGCCACCGATAAGCTTCGGTTAGTGTCTGAACGAGGCGCGTTGACCGTTTCGGTTCCCCCCAGCTTTGCTATTTTATGGTTTGTCCCACGGCTCAGTAGTTTTCGTGAAGAGCACCCCGATATGGACATACGCATTAAAGCGGTGGATGAAATTAGTGGCTCTTTGACGGACGATGTTGATGTTGCTATTTACTATGGTGATGGCCGCTGGCCCGGCGTAAAAGCTTACCAGCTGCATGAAGAATATTTATGGCCAGTCTGTTCTCCCTTGTTGTTAGACAAAGCCAACATTCAAGAACCGATAGATTTATTCAAACAAACGCTGCTGCATGATGAAACCCGAAATGCCTGGAAGGACTGGTTTCAGTTGGTAGGGTTGCCCCAGTATAAAGGCGATAACGGACCGGTATTCAGCCATTCCAGTTTGGCTTTGCAGGCGGCGGTTCACGGACAGGGCATTGCTTTAGCGAATAATGTGCTGGTTAAATCCGAAATTGACAGCGGACACCTGGTTCGTATTTTTCCTCAGGCTTTGCAGCGGAATAAAGCCTTTTATCTTGTTTGTCGTGACAATCAGGCGGAGATAGGTAAAATCGCGACTTTCCGTCAATGGCTACTTGGCTTGGTTCAAAAAGAAGAGCAAGAGTTTAATCAATAATGCGCTATCAACAGCAGAATTTGAACGGAACCTTTCGTATTGTTTTTTTGCACGGTTCAGGTGGTGGACCGGATACAGAGTTTATGGATTTTTTTGCGGAGCAGGGTGCGGTGCTTGGCGCGGAAGTTGTGCGGCCAGATTTTCCTTATTGGGAAATGGTCCGGGAAACGGATAAGCAACGACCTCCTAATAAAATGCCGGTGCTGGTCGATGCAATTGACGAGCTGCTGAGCGAATTACAGCAAGATAATAAGCCGTTAGTTTTGATGGGTAAGTCATTAGGAAGCCGGGTGATGTTGCGCTTAGCTGACAAGTACAGCGCGAAAGCAGTAATTGCTCTGGGTTTTCCGTTTCATCCGCCGCATAAGCCGGAAAAGTCACGTTTGGAAGAGTTGGAAATGACGCAGGCTCCCGGCCTTATTTTACAGGGCACTCGAGACCCATTTAGTAAGCCTCTTTTAAAAAGAGCGGAGCAGGGGCAATGCGTGGAGCTACCGCACAACTGGCAGTTACAATGGCTAGAGGGTGCCGATCACGGTTTTGCCGCCACAAAAGCCAAAGCGGCGGATACGCCTAAGCTATGGCAAGAGGCGGCAGATGCTATTAAGGAGTTCATTCAATGAGTCAGTTATTTTTAATTGTGGCGGCCATTTTAGGCGGTACAGGCGTTATGCTGGGGGCTTTTGCTGCCCATGGACTTAAATCGAAGTTAAGCGAAAACTTGTTAAGCGCATTTGAAACTGGTGTTACTTATCAGTTTTATCACGCCCTGGCATTATTTGCCTTAGCACTTTGGTTAAAGCAGTCACATTCGGTTTGGTTTGTTGCCAGCGGTTATTTATGGTTGGCGGGTGTTATTTTGTTTTCGGGCAGTTTGTATGCGTTAGCGTTGACGGGCATTAAATGGTTCGGGCCAATAACGCCGCTCGGCGGATTGTTATTTATTGCCGGTTGGCTCAGTTTGTTAGTTGGCGCAGTGAAGTTAGGAGCAGGTAGTTAATGAAAGACATCGTTAGCGGCAAAGGCAGTGGTATTGTATTACTGTGTCGCGCTGGGTTTGAAGGCGATTGTGCGGCTGAAATTCAGGATAAAACGGCAGAGCTGGGTGTTTACGGCTACTGTCAGACTCAACCTGATCAGGCCTATGTCACTTATAACTGCCAGCATGAAGAAGCTGAACACATTGCCCGTAAGCTGTCGCTTAAAGATCTGGTTTTTGCACGAGAAATGTTCGCCTTACTTGGCCCGGTAAAATTGGCCGGTATTGAAGATCGTGCGTCCGAAGTTATTGATGTGCTGAAACCTCACAGAGAAACTTTTGGTTTAGCGGGTGAACTGCGAGTAGAAACGCCGGATACCAACGAAGCCAATCAGCTATCAAAGTTTTGCCGGAAGTTCAGTGTTCCACTGCGCCAGGCCTTGCGTAAAGAAGAGCTTTTAAGTAATAAGCCTTTGGCTAAGCGACCTATGTTACACGTGTTATTTGTTAACTCGGCACATGCGCTGGTGGGGTATTCTTATAGCTATAACCAGACAGTGCACGAAGGCGGTATTGTTCGTTTACGTATGCCCAAAGAAGCACCTAGCCGGTCAACCCTGAAACTGGACGAAGCTTTCCAGGTGTTTGTACCTGAAAATGAGCAGGAAAAACGTGTTCACTCGGGCATGAAAGCCGTGGATTTAGGTGCTGCTCCAGGCGGATGGACTTATCAGTTAGTACGTCGTGGCATGATGGTACAGGCGGTCGATAACGGACCGATGGCTGAGTCTTTAATGGAGACAGGTCAGGTTAAGCATATTAAAGAAGATGGTTTTAAGTTTCGTCCTAAACGTAAGAATATTAACTGGTTGGTTTGTGACATGGTTGAAAAGCCGGCACGAGTCGGTGAGTTGATGACCAGTTGGTTACTGGAAGGTGACTGTGAAGAAGCCATTTTTAACTTGAAGTTGCCAATGCGACAGCGCTATGCGGCGGTGAAAGAGTATTTGAGTCAGATTACCGATAAGCTTCAGACTGAAGGCACCAAGCCTTTTGAAATTCAGGCTAAACACCTTTATCACGACCGTGAAGAAGTCACTGTACACTTACGTTGGCTGCCACGGAGCTAGCTCGTTTCGGCATAGCCATGAGAGCCATGGCCATGCCGAAAATCTTAAAGCCGGTCAATAACCGCCTGAGTAAAGTCTGTGGTGCCGTGTGAACCGCCTAAGTCGCGAGTTGTACGGTCGCCGCTGGCAATGACATCGGCCAGTGCTTTGGTGATATTGGTTGCTTGTTCTTGCATTCCCAAATATTCAAGCATTTGAATCGAAGCCAGAATTACTGAGCTTGGGTTTGCCAGGTTTTTACCGGCGATATCCGGAGCTGAACCATGTACGGCTTCGAAAATGGCGCAGTTTTTACCAATGTTAGCGCCTGGTGCCATACCTAGCCCACCGACCAAACCAGCACAAAGGTCAGATAGAATATCGCCGAACAGGTTTGTGGTAACAATCACATCAAACTCTTCCGGGTTCATTACCAGACGCATACAAGCCGCATCGACAATCATTTCTGTCGACTCGATATCCGGATATTCTTCTGCAATTTCACGAGCAACTTTAAGGAATAAGCCTGACGTTGACTTCAGGATATTGGCTTTGTGAACTGCCGTAACTTTTTTACGACCTTCGCGGCGCGCTGTTTCATAAGCAAACCGCACGATACGCTCTGCACCTTCGCGCGTGATTTTGCTCATAGCTTCAGCTTCATTACCATCTTCAGAGACTTTTTGTCCTAAACCCGAGTACATACCTTCGGTATTTTCGCGGATGGTGATGATATCAATATCTTCATAGCGGGCCTGAGTCCCTTTAAAGGACAATACAGGGCGCACATTTGCGTAGAGAGAAAAATGTTTGCGCAGGCTGACATTAATTGAAGTAAAGCCTTCGCCAACTGGGGTTGTTAATGGCCCCTTTAAAGTAACACCGTTACGTTCAATCGCATCAAGAGTATTTTGCGGTAATAGCTCTCCGGTTTTTTCCAAAGCAGTCAGGCCGGCTTCTACGTATTCATACTGAAAGTCACAACCCGCTTTATCTAAAATTGCGGTTGCTGACTTAACGATATCCGGGCCTATGCCGTCACCTGGAATAACTGTGATGGTTCTACTCATGAATTGCTTCCTTTAAACCGTGTTACAACAAAAAACAGGAACGGTCATTCTACCACCGCGTTGATAATACTGACTAGCTCTGTACTATTCACCACGCGAATAAGCACTATAACGGTGAGTAACAATGACTGTCGAAGGCTGCTTTTGTTTTAATTTTTGTCAATTGATCAGCATCGATTTTTAATTGCTGACAACTGGATTTTAGCAGGGATTTGACTGAACTGCTTAATGATACATCGGGGTAATAAGTGCTTAAGGTCAAATAGTGTGACAAAAAGAAAAGGGCACTTAACTCATCATTTTCTTCTTTATCTGGATCTAATAGGCGCTCAGTAGCTGGAGGCAGCTGCCAGCGTTTGACCAACTGCTTACTCCGGCGAAAATCACTAATATCCAGCGCTGAGCCTACCCAACTGGTGCTGTAGCAATGCTCAACGTATTTAGGCCGAGGCCATTTAGCGGACTTTATCAGCTCTGGGTGTCGAAATAAGTCGGAACCTGAAAGTAAAGCCAGTAGCGGCGCCGGTGTGGGTAAATTAATGCTTGTGGTATCTGATAAACGCTGCAATAAAGTGGTTAATAAGCCGAGCTTTTGCATCAAATTTTTATGCAAAGGAATAGTGTTTAAAGAAAACTGGTGCTGCAGGAATGCAGTGGCCAGAATTACGGAAGCTCGCTTAGAACCCAGCCACAAGTATGCCTGTTTTAAATCCATACGGCTCGCTTCGCTGTAACCAATACGCTCACTTTGTTGGACTGCAGCGTGCAGACTATTGGCTAAAAAAGGAAGCTGGTTTACCTGTTGAATGACGGCATTCAAGGCGCCATTTGCATTTGCGTATCGATTAATCGCTTTTAACAGTGAACGCGGTGTTTGCTGTACTGAGCTCTGTTGCTCTTGTTTCATTAAGCGATGGCTACTCAGAGCGTTGAGTTGTTCATTCGTCAGAGCTCGATTGTTTATTTGCCAATTTCCAGACTCTTCCGGGCTCAGGTAAAATGGACTGTCCAACTTATGAATTAAGGCTACGACGGCATGCTTGCCTTCAAACCCCAGCAATACGGCGGTTTGTTTGTTTTGTTCATTCGAAAACTTCTGGCCTGTCAGCCGCACTGAGAAGGTGTCTTGCTGGGTTAGAAGCGCCCAGAAACGGTAGCGAAAATCTCCGTTTAATAACGGAAAAAACACCAGGCTGGGTTCGATTCGTTTTAGCTGCACTTGAGTCAATGCTTCAACCCAGTATCTAAATACGACGATATCGGGCGAGCTTAACGTCAATGTCTCTAAAGCAGAAAGCCACAGCGATTGTCGCAGCTGACGCTGTTTCCAATAGCCAGGGTCGGGATTAAGTTTTGCACTGATACAGGCCGCAGCCAGAATTCGGCGATAATGGGTGTGTAAAGACCACTGATAACCGCACTTTAAGGCGTTAACGCAAACGGCAAGTATCTCACTTATCGCGTGTTTGTCTTCCGGATAGTGTTGCTCGGCATAAATTGGAAGAAGCTCCGGCCAGCGGTTTTGCTGGTATTCCTCATCAATAAACTGAACTAAACGATAAAGCTGACGAATATCGTGTTGTTTCAGTAAATTACCGGCTTTTTCACAACACTCCGTCAGTTTATTCATTCCCGCCTCTGATTATCCTGATAGTCGCGGTATGAATCGTTACCCCAGGCGATGAGCTCATTGTCTCGGAAAACCAGAGGGGTACACTCATCTTTCGTAGTGATACCGTCAGAAGTCACGTGATGTGTACGATAAAACAATACTTGCATGTCACCTTTGGGTGAGGCTTTTGCTTCGTTGATATCCGGGGAGCCCAAAATTCGGATAACGCTGTCTTTGGACATACCGAGATCCAACTGACCAATTTGTCTGGCGTTGTAGGTTTCCCGTTCCTGCCACTGCAAATCGGCGGGGTCAGCCTGATAAAGCATCAGTACTGCCCCGACAATAGCCAGATAACTTACGGCACCAATAGCAAGTATGACAAAGACTTTATTTTTCATAAATCCTTCAGTCAGTAACAACCTTATAACAAGGATGATACACCGAACCCGGCAGTTTCATACGACCCTGTTCGACGAATGCTCTTAACAATACGTCAAGTCGCTTCATTAACTGTTTTTCACCATGAATAGTAAATACGCCTTTTTCTCTAATTTGGCGAATACCATCGTCCTTCACATTACCGGCAACAATGGCAGAGAAGGCGCGACGTAAATCAGCGGCAAGTTCTTCTTTGGGCTGCTCTGGGTGCAGGTTAAGCGATGAAACATTTTCATGAGTCGGATAAAAAGGACGCTGAAAGTTTTCATCGATAAAGAGGGTCCAGTTAAAGTAGTAAGCATCGCCTGAGTCACGGCGATACTGTTTTACCGCCGCCATACCCGCGTGCATGTGCTGAGCGACACCGGCAGGGTCTGCGATAATAATACGGTAAAAACCGCGGGCGTCTTCGCCTAACGTATCGACGATAAAAGTATCTAAAGCATCAAAGTAGTCTTTAGAGCTTTCGGGACCTGTCAAAATTACGGGCAAACTTTGTTGCTGGTTTTTCGGGTGCATCAAAATGCCAAGTAAATACAACAGTTCCTCTGCTGTACCCGCGCCACCCGGGAAAATCACAATTCCGTGCGCGCAGCGCACGAAAGCTTCCAAACGTTTTTCAATATCAGGCAGAATAACCAGCTCATTGACAATAGGATTAGGTGGTTCTGCTGCAATAATCCCGGGTTCTGTAAGACCTAAGTAACGGCCACTGCTAATGCGCTGTTTAGCGTGTCCGATAGTAGCGCCTTTCATTGGACCCTTCATTGCTCCAGGGCCACACCCTGTGCAGATGTTGAGGCCTCGTAAACCGAGTTGATAACCCACTTCTTTGGTGTATTTATACTCGCCTTCATTAATGGAGTGGCCTCCCCAGCAAACTACCATGTCCGGCTCTTGCATCGCCTGAATGGTGCGGGCGTTGCGTAAAATATCGAATACCACATGGGTGAGGGTAGCGCTATCAGCGTCTTTAAGTTCTTCTTCCGAGTAACGGTCTCCGGTAAAAAGAATGTCACGTAATACAGACTCGAGCAGTTCACGTATTCCAACAATCAGTTCGCCGTCAACGAAAGCTTCAGCGGGTGGCTCTATAAGTTCAATTTTAATGCCGCGCTCTTTGCGAATAATATTAACTGCGAAGTCTTTGTATTTATCGTAGATTTCAGCACTGCTGTCGGTGTTACTACCGGCATTTAAAACCGCAAGACAGCAGTTACGGAATAATTTATAAAGTTGGCTGTTTGAGGACTGCTTTAAACGCTCTATTTCGAGCTGTGACAAAAGAGACATACTGCCTCTTGGAGAAATGCTTGCTCTCATTATGTTTTCATACTCCTGTAAAAACGATGACTCGGCGTCATCCTTGTGCCGGCGTTGGTCGTGCGTTTGGTTTCTATTTCGCTTTCATGACCTTATTGCGCCCGCTATTTTTTGCATTATATAGAGCTTTATCTGCTCTTTCGAAAACCGCTAATGGCGTATCTTCGTTGTATTGACACTTCGCTATTCCTGCTGAAATAGTAATACGAATGTCTTCACTTTTAAATTTAAACGGAATAGTCGCAACTTTTCCCCGTGCATTTTCGATGTGTTGATAAGCTTCCCGATCATCCGAACAGAATATAATAGCAAACTCTTCGCCACCGTAGCGACAGACAAAACCTGACTCTTTGAGTGCTTTGCTGAGGGTTCCTGCAATAACTTGCAGAGTTTTATCGCCGGCAATATGACCGAAGTTATCGTTAATATTTTTAAAGTGGTCGACGTCTATTATCGCGATAGTAAGCTGTGTCTCACCTTTTACCCAACGCTCAAACTCAAGGTTCAGGCGTTCCTCAAAAGCCGACCGGTTGGGTAACTTGGTCAGATTATCCTGTAAGCTACGAAACTGCTGCTTTGCTAATTCTTTTTTGTAGTACTCGACCTGAGCTTCGGTATCCCTTAGCTGCTGCTTTATCTCCAGCGTGTTGCTGTTAAAGTTTTCACGCTCTTCATCATGCAACTTCAAGTGTTGATTCAGCGTTTCACTTAACGTCTGTAACTGCTTGCCAACGGACTCTTTTAAATCATAAAGCTCACAGGCATCGGTGACACAAGCACTAATTTCTGAGACGCCATTTTTCAGTTTTTGATTCAGATGAACGCGCTGGTCAGCGTAGTCTGAAGAATGATTAATAGTTTTACCCAGCACACTTTGAACCGATTCCAGCGAAGCATTCAGTTGCTTTAAGAAATGCTGTGCCGACTTTCGTTCATCATTAATGTTACTGAAAACTAACCGCATGATTTTTAAAGTGATGGCGAGCAGAGTTTCACTTGTCTGCGGTTTTTGCAGGGCAACTTTCATTTGTCGCAGAGTATCGGCAGCGTTTCCTGAAAACTCAACTTCGCTTAGTAAGTCGAGCAATTGGCTCTGGTACTGACTAACTTGAGTCTCTGTCTTAACAGCAGGCTGTTGATAGGAAAGTGCCAGTAACTGGTTCATCAACGGAAGATAGTGAGAAACCGTCATTGTCGGTTGCTCAAATTCGCTGGCGACACGCTGCAGTTTAGAGCGGCTGTTATTATCGTGCGGTTTAATTGAAGCCAGCGCCTGACGGATGCTTTCGTTGGTTAGCTTTAGCTGTGTCTGCAAACGAATCGTATGCTGCGATATTGCGTCGCTAAGCTTCTGCATAATTGGCTCGAGAACGGCCGCAGAAGCATTCTGCTGCAGGTGTCCGCGCAGCTTATGCAGCAGAGTGTCCAGCTCCGTATCAACACCACTTAACGC
>NZ_DFTS01000059.1:35245-40890 GCF_002383015.1 Idiomarina sp. UBA4206 | reverse complement strand
ACACCACTTAACGCTAAGCAAAGATCATTCACAAAATTTGAGTATCTTTGTGAGTCACGTAAATAGTCATCTTCTAATTGCTTACGAGACTGGATGCTCTGTTGCAACTTTTTGCTAAGATGCTGAATCTTTTCTTGTGGTGTTTCAGGTACTGCCAATGCTCACCTACCCAATACTGAATGCAATAGCTATGATACGAAAATTATTACTATAAAGTCTAACCTATCTGAATTTATTTACTATTGGTGAATTGTGGTAGTCTTTGCAAAAACAGACTAACAAAAAACTCGAAATTAACGGAGACTGACTGTGCGTAAGAGCTTATTGGCTGTTGGTGTTATGTTAGCCCCTTCAGTAGTATTGGCAAATACCGATTATAAAATTGACCTGACGCAACCAGAACACCATAAAGGTGAGGTTTCAATTACTTTTCCGGCCAGCGAA
This sequence comes from Idiomarina sp. UBA4206, assembly GCF_002383015.1. Classification (NCBI taxonomy): domain Bacteria; kingdom Pseudomonadati; phylum Pseudomonadota; class Gammaproteobacteria; order Alteromonadales; family Idiomarinaceae; genus Idiomarina; species Idiomarina sp. UBA4206. The sequence goes on along the minus strand of NZ_DFTS01000059.1, from coordinate 40,446 downwards.
GAAAAGTTCCTGGATATAAAAATGCCAGCCTGGAGAACAGGTTATTACCGAATTTTAAACTTGGCGAATGGCGTGCGCGACTTCGAAGTGCGCAGCAATGGTGAAGAACTGCGTTGGGAAAAAGTTGATAAAAGTACCTGGCGCATATACCTGCCAGAGCAAAGCGGTGAGGTTACCGTTGATTACGAAATCTATGCGAATCAGTTGGGGCGTCGTAGTCGCCATATAGACGACACTCACGCTTATTTGGATGCATCTGCCGTATTTATGTATGCCGACGCGTGGCGCAATGAACCAATTTCAGTTTCTCTTGACGTTCCTGAGAACTGGAAAAGCTACTCGGGAATGGAGCGCCAGGGAGATCATCAGTTTACTGCCCAGAATTGGGATGTATTTGTTGATTCCCCAATAGAGACCGGTATTAACACACACTATGCATTTACTCAGGATGAACGGGACTATGAAGTGGTGTTCTGGGGTGAAGGAAATTACGATGCTGAAAAGACGGTTTCGGATTTAAAAAAGCTGGTGGGAACTGGTGATTCTATATGGAGTGATTATCCGTTCGAGCGTTATGTGTTCATGATCCACGCAACAACTGGTGCCGGTGGCGCAACGGAACACAAGAACTCCACGGTTATTCAGCGACCACGTTATAGCTTTGCCAGCCGCGATGACTACCTGTCTTTTATGTCGACAGCATCGCATGAGTTTGTTCACACCTGGAACGTAAAAGCATACCGCCCCAGTGGTTTAGTTCCTTATGACTATCAAAAAGAAAACTACACAGATTTATTTTGGATAGCAGAAGGCTCCACCAGTTATTTCCAGAATCATCTGTTGTTACACGCAGGCATTATGGAACCGTCAGAATACTTTGAGCGTGTGGCCACAAGTATTGATCGGCACAAAGCGAAACCCGGACGTGACGTCATGTCGGTAGCTGAGGCGTCATTTGAAGCATGGATAGACCAATACGGTGACAGGGCTCATAACGACTCAGTTAATATTTATTCAGAGGGGGCGCTGGTTTCCTGGATGCTGGACAGTGAACTTCTGGAAACAACTGAAGGTGAAGTGAGTTACCGCGATATTCATAATGAACTCTATCAGCGCTTTGATGCTGACCATGAAGGATTCACTGCCGCGGATGTATTAACCATATTAAAAGAGCTGACAGGCCGCTCCTGGCAGAACTGGTGGCAGAATAATGTTGAAACGCCTGCCGATATTCCGTTTGAAACCATGTTGGAGCGAGTTGGTTTGGAACTGGTTTATGAGAAAGATGATGAGCCAGAAGTGTGGGCAGGCTGGAATGCTAATGACACAAGCGGCGGTATGGAACTGACTCGTGTTAGTAAAGGAAGCCCCGCGTGGGAAGCTGGCTTTACCCCCGGTGACGTGATTGTCGCCTTTGACGGACACAAAGTGGTTGATGGTCGTTTCAGCGATGCTTTTAAAGAGTATGAGGCAGGAGAGTCTATAACCGTTACGTTCTTCCGTCGTGACCAGTTGCATGAAAAAACCTTGAGCGTGAAAGCCAAACCCGCCACAGATGCGAAAATTGAGCCTGTGGATGAGCCAACGGCTGAGCAACAGGCCCGGTTTCTTCAATGGTTACAAATTCCGCATCCTAACGCCTAAGGTTTTATTGTCGGGCCATGCGCTGCATCTGCAGCGCTGGTTCGAAGTCGGAACGAAATGGGTTTATGTCGAGGCCTCCGCGGCGAGTATAGCGGGCATAAACCGTCAGTTTTTTCATCCCCAGCGCTTTTAAGTCCTGATAAATACGTTCAACGCATTGTTCGTGGAATTCATTGTGGCGCCTGAATGAGACCAAATAAGCCAATAATGACGCATGATCCAACTTGGGCCCCTGGTAATGAATATAGACGGATCCCCAGTCTGGTTGGTTCGTGATAAGACAGTTAGACTTCAACAGGTGACTGTGTAGCTTCTCTTCTGTCTCATTATGCTCCGTTATTAATAATGACGGCTGGTAGTCATATTGCGAGATTGTGATGTCCTGCTTATCAATACAAAGACCGGGGAAGGTTGCAATGGATTCACCTTCTAGCTCAGACAGCGGCTTTAAGGTAACACTGACACCGGCTCCGGCACATGCAGATAAGTCTTTTTCTATAAGTACCTGAACCTCTTGCCAGGAACCAAAACGAGTGTCATTGAAACTGTTTAAATAAAGTTTAAAGGACTTTGATTCAATGAGATTCGGACTTTCCGCAGGCACTTCAAAGTAACCGACAGCGACTTGTGGCAAGCCATTTGAGTTCAGCCAGGATATTTCGTAGCCAGTCCATAAGTCGACACCGGAAAAAGGCAGCTTACCAACAAGACCAATGGGCTCACGGTTCAGCGAGCGGGGGACAGGTTGTAGCTGCTTCGGGTCATATTCACTCGGGTAGTCTGTGCTTTGCCCCAGCGATAAGTGGTCGAGTGCGTGCTTCTTTGGCATTTAAGTCGCTCCGTAAGTACAATGCCCTTATTGTAAATTTTCTTAGGTGTAAGTGCCAGATGAAGACGTTAGAAGAAACTATCGATGCCTTAATGGAGCGTTATCAAAATCAGGTTCCTGTCCGTTATACGGAGTATGTAGAAGAGTGGAGCAGTCCAATATATGGCGAGGTTATTGATGACGATACGGTTGAATGGACACCGTCTTTACAAGCTAAGCCTCTGGCTTTTGATGAGCTGGAAAAAGCCTTAGAAACAACCTTCCATGACAGCATTAAAGCGCTATTTGGGCGCTGGTATGCGGGCGACCTGGCGCTTTCTTATCAGGGACATCCGATACATTTATTACAGATCCAAAGTGAAGAAGATGGTGAGCGGTTGTTGGCAAATATAACCGGACATATTTTAATGAAACGCCGGTTAAAACAGCCAGAAACGGTGTTTATTGGGTTAGGAGCAGATAACGACGACTTATTGTTGTCGATAGATAACCACAGCGGTGCTATTGGACTTGAATGGGTGGGGAAGGAACAGCATGAAGTCCTTGCCGACTCTTTGTCTGGGTGGCTCAATGAATGCGAGCCTAAAATTAGTGAAAATAACGATTAATTAGCAAATTAGCAAAACCTAAAAAATATAAAGCACAATAAAAACATAGGGTTACGTTTTGGCCTGAAGCTTGCTTTAAATGAACTGCTGAAAATATATTGAAGCAAACTTATTAATAAAATAATCAGGAGAACATGAAGCATGCTGAAAAGATCTTTATTGGTTGTTGCGTTGCTAAGCTCGTTAACTTTATCCGGTTGTGTTGTTGTAAAAGAGTCGAGTTACGATGGTAGTAACGAAAAATATGAAGGGCAGCAGTCAGAGCAAAGAAACCGCTCTTCGATTGCGGCATTACCACCCTCGCTTTCGGTTAGCGAAGCCTTGAGCCGATTAGGAACTCCCGATTTTAATGACTCCTGGGAATCTGAACAACATCGATATCAGGTTTTGTATTATCGCACACACAGAAAGCATGCTGACGGTATGACGACCCGTGATGAATGCACAGCTATTGTGTTCATTGATGATACCCTGGCAGGTACCGGAGAAATGGCTCTCGACAGGATCCCTAAAAATGGTTAACTTGGTGTTATAAAAAACTAATCAGTGGTTGTTATGCAAGGCTTAACCGAAAAAACAGAAAGTGAAATCGATAAGGCAAGTGAGAACAGCAGCGAGCATATTCAGGGAGAGCTTGTCTATCTTGTCGCCGAAGATCTTAAATTAGCGGCTTCGCTTTTGTTTCAGACTTACTATGACGATGAATTGTTGCAAAAGATTTTTCGGGCCGATAAGCCGGATTACGAAAAGCGCCTACGAGCCGCAATTCGTGAAGATCTGAATGCGTTTTGGGAAAGTGGACAACCCATTATTGGTATCCGTGACGGCGGCACACTATTAGGTGTCGCCTGTCTCACCCGTCCTGGTAAGAGCTTTGGTCCTGGTCGTTTTTGGCATTGGCGCATTAGTATGCTGCTGACTGCAGGTTTTTTAAGTACCCGACAGGTGCTTGAAAAAGAGCGTCTTATTCAGCAAGCGATGCCCGATGTTCCCTACCATATGTTAGCTTTTATTGCCGTAGCGCCGCAGTATCAATCTCAAGGGGTAGGGCATTTATTGGTTGAGGCTGCTAAAACGGTATTTGAAGAAGATCCTGAATCGCAGGGCATTGCAGTTTACGTCACCCGCTCTGATTATCAGGCATTTTTCAAGAAGCGCGGTTACCGTTTGCAGGCCCAGATAGAAGTTGAAAAGCTACCCGGTGAAGTACTCTTTTACCCTAGGCAAGAAGATTAAAGCTAATGAGTTATTCCAGTTTTAAAGAGTTTTACCCTTACTACTTGCAAGAGCACTCTGACAAGCGTTGTCGGATCCTACATTATATTGGCAGCACCCTGGTGTTGGCTGTGTTAGTTTACGCTTTGGTTAGCGCTAACTATTGGTGGTTGCTGGCTTTGCCGGTTATTGGTTATGGATTTGCCTGGCTGGGTCACTTTGTGTTTGAGAAGAATAAGCCAGCCACTTTTCAGTATCCTTTATATAGCTTACTGGGTGACTGGGTTATGTATAAAGATGCCTGGGTTAAATTATTGACCGGGAATTCGAAACGGCGGTAATTCAACACCAACTAAGCGTTGGTTATGAAGAGTTAGCTCTCCTTCATAACGAGTTTCTCCGTCGCTGCTAAACCCCATTTTAAATGTACTTCGCCAGCCCGGCTGGCTTCCTTTAAAAGACCATCGGGTATCCTCACGACGAATATCCAGAAACTGCAAACCTTGCTGTTTACAATAAAAAACAGCGTGTTTCTGCGCGCTTTCCGACTGCTGGCGATGTTGCCAGAAAACCCATACTGCGGTTGCCAACCCGAGAAAAACAATAACATCAAGTAAGTTCATCAAGCGCTCCGGGTTTGCTGTTTTAATCGGTTTAAAGCTTCGCCAACGGCATCCGACTGCTTCTGCTGTGCCAGTATAGACAGAAGCAGGGGACGTATATCCGGTAAGGCAATAATATCCTGAAATAACGCATCAAACAGAGCGTTATCCAGTGAAGCGATTGCATCTAAGTAGCCTAACAAGCTGTGCTCATTGTTAAGTACTGGCCATAATCGGGCGGCGACAACAACCAGTTGGTCAGCGTTTGCATCAGGAATGGTCTCGTTGACGGACTTTTGTACG
>NZ_DFTS01000059.1:34086-35125 GCF_002383015.1 Idiomarina sp. UBA4206 | reverse complement strand
GTACGCGCGGGTGAGCCGCAACGGAAGCTAACGCTCTCAGGCTGTCTGTACAAAGCAGTGCATCATTACTCTTAACATACTCAAGTAATGAATCTCGTAGTCGTGGCGTGATGTTTTGCTGTTCAAGGGCAACGGCGAGCGGCTGCCTTACCGCTTTAGGGTAAGTCGAAAAATGTGTTGCTATGGCTTCGCTCAGTTCCGGCAGTTGCTCTAATCGGGCTGCACAGTCGTGCAGGCCTTGTAAGCCAATTTGCTGCCAGTCAATATCAGCTTTTGGGTGTTTTAAATAGGCTTCAGCTGTTTCAAAGTGAATTGAGGGTGACAGTTTTAGCTGACGCTGAACCCGTGCATGCAACGCAGCCCGCTGATGCTCATTCGGAGTGAGTAAATAAGGATTCTGCTGCAGTTGCTTTTGTTGCTCCTCGGTCATCTCACCGGTAATTTCGTGGCCTAATGCGTTAACCACATATTCAAGGTATTGATTACGTGCCGCTAAATTTAAAAGCCCACGCTCATCCAGAGGGAATTGCAAAAACCAGATGAAAGGCTGCTGATCATGCTGTTTATGCTGAAACAATATCGCCAGTTGAGCCTGTCTGGCTATCGGGTAGGGGTAAGGACGTTGTTGGTGCTCAATAGCAGCAAAGTCATCCTGAGACAGTTCAGTAAGGCATCTGCCAATATCAAAAATTTTGTACTCTGCTTGGCCGGCTTGCAAAAACTCACCCAAGGTGGTGATGGTCGGTTCTGACACAGGCGCTCCCTTTTTGCTTGAATTTTAAGGCGTATTAAATCACTATGGCGCCATTATATCGGTTTATACAATGATGTGGTAACGGAGTCTGATATGGAGCAGTATCAGAAAGCCGCTCGATTACTTGATAGAATAGAGCGCGAACTGAACAGTCTTGGCTTATGGCAGTCTCACCAGCCTCCCGTGCAGGCTTTGGAAAGTCAGCAGCCTTTTGCCGTTGATACGCTGGAGTTTCATCAGTGGCTGCAATTTATTATGTTGCCGCGGATGTGGTCTCTGGTCGAC
>NZ_DFTS01000059.1:23386-34006 GCF_002383015.1 Idiomarina sp. UBA4206 | reverse complement strand
TTAGTCCAATGGCTGCTCATACCTACCGTAACGAGCTTGAACAATACGAACAACTTATCGCTCTAATCCGTGAGTTTGATGTGCTGCTAAGTGGCACTGATCCTCTGCAGGAAGACGTCTAACGGTGAAGCAGTTAGAACTTGTTTACCAAGACGAACATTTAGCTGTTATTAATAAACCCAGTGGCTTACTGGTTCACCGAAGCCGCATAGCAAGCGGTGCCCGTGAATTTGCTATGCAAATGCTGCGCAACCAATTGGGGCGTCATGTCTACCCTGTGCATCGGCTGGACAGGCCAACGTCAGGGTTACTCATCTTTGCTCTTAGCAGTGATATCGCACGAACTTTGACTGAACAGTTAACCGCTCGTGAGGTAAGAAAAACCTATCATGCGGTCGTCAGAGGTTATGTAGCTGAAAGCGGTACTATTGATTACGCGCTAAAAGAAGAACTGGATAAATTAGCGGACGCTGACGCCGATACCGATAAAGAAAAACAGCCGGCGGTGACGCATTATAAATGTTTAAAGCAGGTTGAATTGCCTTATAAGGTCAGCAAAAAGCACGATACCACGCGTTATTCATTGGTTCAGTTACAACCAGAAACGGGACGTAAGCACCAGTTACGCCGACACATGGCACATATTAGGCATCCCATTGTCGGTGATACAAACCATGGTGATGGACGGCATAATAACTTTTTTCGCGAGCACTTTAATTGCCACCGTTTACTGCTGGCAGCGACTGGACTTAGCTTTAAACATCCGGTCAGTGGCGAGTCCATCAATTTGGAAATACCAATGCCGGATGAGTTTCACCAGCCATTTCTTAAGTAAAAGTTATTCCGCGCTGCGTAGCAGGGCATTGATACCCACTTTGGCACGAGTTTTAGCATCAACCCGCTTAACAATGATGGCAGCGTAAAGGCTGTGCGTTCCGTTTGCAGAAGGCAATGAACCTGGTACAACAACGGAACCTGAAGGTACACGACCGTATAGAATGCGATCATTTTCGCGGTCATAAATGCGTGTGCTCTGGCCAATGTAAACGCCCATTGAAATAACAGCGCCTTCCTCAACAATAACGCCTTCAACAATTTCTGAACGTGCACCAATAAAGCAGTTGTCTTCGATGATGGTCGGGTTGGCTTGCAGTGGCTCTAATACACCACCGATACCCACGCCACCTGAAAGGTGCACATTTTTACCGATTTGTGCGCAGGAGCCGACAGTAGCCCAGGTATCAACCATAGTGCCTTCGCCAACATAGGCTCCAATATTTACGTATGACGGCATAACAACGACATTGCGGCCAATAAAGGCGCCTTTACGGACCATCGCCGGCGGTACAACACGCATGCCTTCGGCACGGAAACGAGCACTGTCATAATCAGCAAATTTAGCCGGAACTTTGTCCCAGAAACGTGTTTCGCCGCCTTCAATTAGGTCATTGTCGTTTAAACGAAACGACAGCAGAACGGCTTTTTTCAGCCATTGGTGAACAACCCACTCGCCCGAAATTTTTTCAGCGACTCGCAACTCACCGCGGTCAATCTCGTCAATGACGTAGCGAACTGCTTCACGCAAGTCGTCATTTTCAGTATGGGCGTTGAGCTGATCACGTTGTTCAAATGCATCGATGATGCGTTGTTTTATGTTTTCCATGATAAGGATTTAAAACTCCAGGTCTTTGATAATTTGTTTTTTTAACGTTTGTTTCTGCTTGTCGTCCAAAGCGGTTTGTTGCTCCGTGGTGACAATGAATAAATCTTCTGCCTGCTCGCCTATGGTGGTAATTTTTGCGGCAAGTAAGGTGACATTTTGTTGCTGTAAAATAGCCGCAAGTTTAGCAATAAGGCCGGGTCTGTCCAGAGTTACTAGCTCAAAGGTTGTACGACCGTGATGCTTACTTGGTATAAATGTCACTTCTGTGGCGACTGAAAAGTTTTTCATGCGCCGTGACAAGGGGCGTTTTGTACTGGGGACAGGTATGCGTTTATGCAGAACGTCCAGCAATTGTTGTTTGACTTCTTCAATGCGCTGCGGTTCTGTCAATGGCTTGCCGTCCCGTTGCAGTACAACGAAAGTATCCATGACAAAACCGTCACGGGTGGCAAGGATTTGTGCATCCAGAATATTTAACTGCTGGCTATCCAGAACACCGGCAACAGAAGCAAATAAGTGGCTTTCTTCATGATGATAAATAAACAGCTCGGTTGTACCATAGTTGTTTTCATCACCAATTAGAATCAGTGGCAACTGGTCGGTCGGTAAGTTTAATATATGCTGTGAATGCCAGCTGATCTGCTCTGGTGTATGCCGGAAGAAATAATCGGCAGTAAAACGGCCCCACAAAGCGAGAATTTCTGACTTTTCAAACCCGGCACTTAACAGTAAAGCCATTGCACTGGCTTTGTTTTCGTTTATTTTCTGACGAATATCCAGTGTCGGTTTGTTACTGTCTTGTTGCAGCAAGTAAGATGTCGCGTTGTAGAGCTCTTCCAGCAGGGTTGCTTTCCAGTTATTCCAGAGCGACTGATTGGTTGCGCGAATATCGGCCACCGTAAGACAATAAAGGTAGTCCAGCCGCTCGAGCGTTGAAACCTGATTAGCAAAGTCTTGTATAACCTCAGGATCATGAATGTCACGTTTCTGCGCGGTAACTGACATGGTTAAGTGGTGTCTTACCAGCCAGGCAACCAACTCAGCGTCTTCTTCGTCATAACCATGCTGATGACAGAAGTTGCGCGCGTCCATTTCGCCTAATTCAGAGTGATCACCTCCGCGGCCTTTGGCGATATCATGGAAAATACCCGCCAAATAAAGGCAATAGCGACGATCCATCTGTGCTACCAGCTTTTCGCATAAGGGAAACTGGTCCTGGTAGTCTTCGTCGCTGAAGCGGTAGAGGTTTCTCACCAGACGAAAAGTGTGTTCATCAACAGTGTAAGCGTGGAACAGATCAAACTGCATTTGCCCCACAATTTGTTGCCACTGGGATAAATAACTGGCCAATACGCTGTGGTGATGCATAAGTGCAAACGCTAGGCCACAGCCACGGGGATGCTGAATGAGCTGGTTAAACAGGTTTCTGCATTCAGGGTCATGGCTAAGAGGCTCGGTTAACTGAGCGCGCGCGTTTCTGAGTAAACGAATGGTATTTGAATGGATGCCTTTTATCTGTGGGTGTTCGGCAATGCAGACAAAAGCCCGGACAATATTGCAGTGGTCGTCGAATACGTTGTCATGTCGTGCAGTGAGCAACTCATTTGAGACCGCAAAGTCATCGCTAATATGCTCTGCGTGTTGTAAGTCCTGTGTGCCCAGTATGGCCTGATGAAAGAATTGCAGTAACATCTGGTTGAGCTCGCTGACACGAAGAACCACTTTAAAGTAATCTTTCATCATGGTTTCGACGGATGCTTTACCGTCATTGCCATAACCCAGGCGAACCGCTACGCCGGGCTGAAAGTCAAATAAAAGGCGGTCTTCGCGTTTACCAGCTTCAAGATGGAGGGCAAAGCGGATGCGCCATAACCAGTTCATGCAGTCACGTAGCTCGACGAACTCATCGGCCGTCATATAACCGTATTCAACCAGGTTTTCATCTGAATGGGTGCGGAAGTGACGCTTAGCAATCCAGCCAACGGTCTGGATGTCACGCAGTCCACCGGGGCTTGATTTGATATTAGGCTCGAGATTATAGGACGTACTGTGATATTGCTGATGTCGTTGTTTTTGCTCATCAAGTTTGGCTTGATAAAAGTCTCGGCTCGACCATGGAAAGTCATTCAATAATTGTTGATGAAATTCGTTATAAAGATCCTCAGAGCCATCAAGGTAACGGCTCTCAATAAGGTTTGTAGCAATAGTAATATCGTTTTCTGATTGACTAAAACATTCGTCGATGGTGCGTACCGAATGGCCAATATCTAAATGAAGATCCCATAAAAAGGTAATAAGCTGACTGAGCTTTTCAGACAACCTGGTTTCAGCGTCTTCGCTCTGGGGGGCAATTAAAATGAGTAAATCGATATCTGAACCCGGATGCAGTGTTTCACGGCCATAACCGCCAACAGCTAATATAGTGGCGGGTTCATTGTTAAGTTTAAACTGTTGCCACAATTGGCAAATGAGCTGATCAAAAAATGTCGAACGGTGATGAACAAGCTCATCAATGTCGGCCGTAACAAAACGCGCCGCAGACCAGTTACGGTAGCTCTCCAGAAGTGCTTTATAGTCTTTAATGCAAGGGGTATGAGTTCTGTCAGGCCAACGGCCATGGAAGTCTTTATCCTGTTCAACATCAGCCATAATACCCCCCTGAAGTCAGTTAGTTGTGCTCGATAACTCGCGCTAAGTCAGGTTCGTCATTACGTAATGTGAGAACCTCTACACCGTTATCCGTGACTAATAGAGTGTGCTCCCACTGTGCACTCAGACTGCGATCTTTGGTAAGTACGGTCCAGCCGTCTTTCATCAATTTCGTGTGGCGCTTGCCAACGTTAACCATAGGCTCGATAGTAAAGCACATTCCGGCTTTTAACTCTTCGCCGGTACCTGCCTGGCCATAATGAAGAATTTGTGGATCCTCATGAAACACGGAGCCAATACCGTGTCCGCAGTATTCGCGGACAATTGAGTAGCCGTGGCTTTCCGCGTGCTTTTGAATAACTTCCGCAAAGTCGCCGAGCTTGATCCCTGGCTTGACCATTTCTATCGCTTTGTAAAGGGACTCCTGGGTCACTTTAATCAAACGTTCTGCCATAATAGTAGGCTTACCTACCACAAACATTTTTGAGGTGTCGCCGTGGTAACCATCAAGCTTTACGGTGACATCAATGTTCATAATATCGCCATCTTTAAGCTTTTTGGGACCAGGAATACCGTGGCAGACACAATGGTTAACAGAGGTGCAAATGGACTTAGGGAACCCATGGTAATTTAACGGAGCAGGGTAAGCGCCATGGTCAGTAATATACTTGTGGCAGATATCGTCCAGCTCTTCTGTGGTTACACCTGGTTTTACGTATTCACCAATCATTTCAAGAACACTAGCGGCAAGCTTGCCTGCAGCGCGCATTTTTTCGATTTCTTCGGGTGTCTTAATTGAGATGGTCATTCTCTTCCTGTCCGTGACTGCTGGAAAAGCCGACAGTTTAACAGCGACTGATAGAATTCGCTATCTTTGAGGCGGGTTAAAACATAAGTTAAGTAACGTTTTTTGTTGTGTAAGTGTGCTCGTTATGGTATAAAACGCACGCTTTTTTGGCCTTATGCCAACAAAGTAAACTTGTATGTAAATGATAATCCACACATACATCGACACATAAGACGGGGTGCTTGTCTAAGAACAAGTCGGCTTATGGGATGTATGGAGGCTTAACCCCCTAAAAAGGAAAAATATTATGGCTAACGTGTCAATGCGTGACATGCTGAAAGCAGGTGTCCATTTCGGTCACCAAACTCGTTTCTGGAATCCAAAAATGAAACCTTACATTTTTGGTGCTCGTAACAAAATTCATATCATTAACCTCGAAAAAACTGTGCCTATGTTCAACGATGCGTTGAGCTACATGCAGCACGTTGCTTCAAACAAAGGTAAAATCCTGTTTGTTGGTACTAAGCGCGCAGCAGCAGAAGCGGTTAAAGAAGCAGCTATTAACTGTGGTCAGTATTATGTAAACCACCGTTGGTTAGGCGGCATGTTGACTAACTGGAAAACAGTTCGTCAATCAATCAAGCGTCTAAAAGACCTTGAAACAATGAGCCAGGACGGAACATTCGACAAACTAACCAAGAAAGAAGCTTTGGTTAATACTCGTGAAATGGAAAAGCTGGAAAAAGGCTTAGGCGGTATCAAAAACATGGGCGGCTTACCTGACGTTCTGTTTGTTATCGATGCTGATCACGAGCACATCTCTATTAAAGAAGCTAATAACCTGGGCATTCCAGTTGTTTCTGTTGTGGATACAAACTCTGACCCTGACGGTGTTGATTACATTGTTCCGGGTAATGATGACGCGATCCGTGCAATTCAATTGTATTTGAACACTGCTGCAGAAGCGGTAAAAGAAGCACGTACAGCGCAAGTTGAAGCGAAAGACTCTGACGATTTCGTCGAAGCAACTGAATAATCGAGGAATAGAATCATGGCAATTACAGCAGCTCTAGTAAAAGAACTGCGCGAGCGCACAGGCGCTGGCATGATGGACTGCAAAAAAGCATTGCAGGAAGTCGACGGTGATATGGAAGCGGCAATTGACCTGATGCGTAAAAGCGGTCAGGCCAAAGCAGCGAAGAAAGCAGGCCGTGTTGCAGCTGAAGGTGTTATTTTAGTTAAGTCTGAAGGCAACCAGGCAACGTTAGTTGAGCTAAACTGCGAAACTGACTTCGTAGCACGTGACGACAGCTTCCTGGCATTTGGCGATAAAGTCATTAACGTTGCATTTGCTAACAAAGAAAATGACGTTGAAGCGTTAAAAACGACAGACATCGGTGGTCAAACGGTTGAGAAAACTCGTGAAGACTTAGTGGCTAAAATTGGTGAGAACATGAACGTTCGTCGTGTTCAAACTCTTGAAGCTGGCGATGTTGTTGCAACTTACACTCACGGTGCTCGCATCGGTGTTGCAGTTGCTCTTACCGGTGGTGATGAAGACTTGGCTCGTGACTTATGTATGCACGTTGCAGCAAGTAATCCACAGTTCGTTAAGCCTGAAGACGTTGAAGCTGAAGTTGTTGAGAAAGAGCGTTCTATTCAGGTTGATATCGCAATGCAAAGCGGTAAGCCGAAAGAAATCGCTGAAAAGATGGTTGAAGGCCGTATGCGTAAGTTTACCGGTGAAATCAGCCTGACTGGTCAGCCTTTCGTGAAAGACCCATCAATGACTGTTGGTGAGTTACTGAAGAAAGCTGGTGCCGATGTTGTTACTTTCGTTCGCTTTGAAGTGGGTGAAGGTATTGAACGTAAAGAAGAAGATTTTGCTTCTGAAGTTCAGGCACAAGTGGCGGCAGCGAGCAAAGGCTAACAGCGTGGTCTCGACCAGCCCCATGAAATAGAAAATTATAAACCGCGTCTTGAGCGTTCAGGACGCGGTTTTTTTTAAACTAAAGGAAAGAGTAGAGGCAATGATGAGCACCCATCCGAAACCCAGTTATCGACGCATATTGTTAAAACTCAGTGGTGAAGCCCTTATGGGGGACGAACCATTTGGCATTGATGCTAAAGTGCTTGATCGTATGGCACAGGAAATTAAGGAATTAGTTGAACTTGGGGTTCAGGTAGGCTTAGTCATTGGTGGTGGTAACTTATTCCGTGGAGAAGGTTTAGCCAAAGCTGGTATGAATCGTGTTGTGGGCGACCATATGGGTATGTTGGCAACAGTGATGAATGGTCTGGCAATGCGTGACGCTCTGCATCGTGCTTTTGTTAACGCGCGCTTAATGTCAGCTATTGAATTAACGGGTGTTTGTGACAGCTATAACTGGGCAGAAGCTATTAGTTTATTAAAGTCAGGTCGGGTGGTGATTTTCTCTGCCGGAACTGGCAACCCTTTCTTTACGACAGACTCAGCGGCGTGTTTACGCGGAATTGAAATTGAAGCTGAAGTTGTTCTTAAAGGAACGAAAGTTGATGGGGTTTATTCGGATGATCCTGTGGGTAATCCGGATGCAACCTTGTATAAGCATATTAATTACGATGATATACTGGAAAAACAGTTAAAAGTAATGGATTTAGCGGCATTCACTCTGGCGCGAGACCACGCTTTGCCTATCCGGGTGTTTAATATGAATAAGCCGGGTGCTTTACGAGCCGTGATTATGGGTGAAGAAGAAGGTACACTAATTAGTAAAGACGCAGAGTAATCGCCGCTATTGAATAGAAGGGTATAAGACAGTGATAAAAGAAATTATAGAAGACGCTAAAGATCGCATGGAAAAAAGTGTTGAGTCATTGCGTAGTCAAATGTCGAAAGTACGCACGGGACGAGCTCACCCCAGCATTTTAGATAGTGTTATGGTGAACTATTACGGTACTGACACGCCGCTGAAACAGTTGGCTAATATCACCACCGAGGACTCCAGAACTTTAGCGTTGACCGTATTTGACAAGTCGGCTTCAGCTGCGGTTGAAAAGGCAATTATTAACTCGGACTTGGGGTTAAATCCGGCATCAGCCGGAGCTGTTATTCGCATTCCTTTGCCACCATTGACTGAAGAGCGTCGTCGCGACCTGGTTAAAATTGTGCGCGCGGAAGCAGAGCAGGGGCGAGTGGCGGTACGCAATATTCGTCGTGACGCGAACAGCGATATTAAAGACCTTCTGAAAGAAAAAGAAATTACTGAAGATGAAGAACGTAGTGCTGAAGATGAGATTCAAAAACTGACGGATAAATACGTCAAGCAAATTGATGAATCGTTGAAAGCAAAAGAAGAGGACTTGATGGAAATTTAACCATCAAACCTTACCTACGTTGGTCTATGACGCCGTGTCAGGTATACTCGCACGGCGTTTTTTAATGTTTACGGCAGATTGAATGAAAGAATTACCGTCAATAGAGCAGTTAGTTCCCCGACACGTTGCCATTATCATGGACGGCAATGGTCGTTGGGCGAAACAACGCGGTAAAATACGAACTTTTGGGCATAAGGCCGGAGCAGAAGCTGTGCGCAGAGCGGTCGCTTTTGCTCGCCGTAACGGTATAGAGTCTCTGACTTTATTTGCTTTTAGTAGCGAAAATTGGAAGCGTCCCGCTACTGAAGTATCGGTACTGATGGAGTTGTTTATGTCAGTATTGAAAAGCGAAGTAAAAAAGTTAGACGATAATGATATTCGCTTGCGCATTATTGGCGATAAAGGTGCTTTCTCAAAGCGTTTACAAAAGCGAATACAAGAAGCCGAAGAAAAGACTCAGAATAATAGTGGGCTAAATTTAAATATCGCTGCAAACTATGGTGGTCAATGGGATATCACTCAAGCCAGTCGTAAGTTGGCTGATAAAGTGAAAACCGGCGAGATCGAGCCTTCAGAAATTACCGAAGAGGCAATATCCGGTGAACTTATGATGGCCGATCAGCCATTACCGGATTTACTCATCCGAACGGGGGGGGAGCGTCGTATTAGTAATTTTCTATTATGGCAGTTGGCTTATGCAGAGTTGTATTTTACTTCAACATTGTGGCCAGACTTTGACGATGCCATTTTTGCTAAAGCAATAACGGATTTTGCTCAACGTGAACGTCGCTTCGGTTTAACCAGCGAACAATTGACCGTGCTTATGCAAGGCATAGAAACTCGGATAGAGGAATAACACTTGCTAAAACAACGTATTATTACAGCATTATTGCTGGTTCCAGTGGCACTATACGGGGTTTTTATGCTGCCGCTTTGGGGCTTTTCTCTGTTTATTCAGGCGGTTTTAATGCTGGGTGCCTGGGAATGGTCTCCTTTAATGGGCGTGCGTCGTACATCAGCGCGTATTGCTTATACTCTGTTTGTTGGAGCTATAATTGGTGTGCTTTCATGGCTGGCACCGTATGAACACTTATGGCGCGATGGCGAGCTTTCTAAACTGATTTATTACACTATCCTTGCCGGTGGCATCTGGTGGGTCGTAGCTTTGGCAATGATAGTTAATTACCCCTCAAGTCGCCGTATGTGGTCGCGAACCCGCGCCATTGTTGGTGTTTTTGGGTTGCTGATTTTTATTCCTACATGGGCTGCATTAGTCACGGTCCGCTCTATCGATATTGATGAGTCTCGCTTCTTTGGTGGCTGGGTTGTTCTGTTTATTCTTCTTTTAGTCTGGGCTGCCGATGTCGGTGCGTATTTTGCCGGCGTTCGTTATGGGCGCAACAAAATGATGCCAGCCGTAAGTCCGGGCAAAACGATGGAAGGTTTATGTGGCGGGGTAACTCTGGCTTTTGTGGTGATGATGGTTGTGGCGCACTGGACTAAAGTGCCCGCTGATCAATTTACCGGTTATTACTTAACCGGGTTGTTTACTGTAGTGGCGTCGGTATTCGGAGATTTAAACGAAAGTATGTTTAAACGCAGTGCCGGAGTAAAAGACAGCGGATCAATTTTACCGGGGCATGGGGGAATTCTCGACCGTATTGACAGTCTTACAGCTGCAGTGCCTATTTTCACCTTAGCTTATCTGGAGTTTTTGCATTAAACCTATGCGTCGAATTACGGTTTTGGGAGCAACAGGCTCCATTGGTCAAAACACTCTGGATGTTGTTGCACGACACCCGGAAGACTTTGAGGTTTTTGCGCTAACCGCTCACAGCCAGGTTCAGGTTATGGCTGAGCTGTGTTTGAAGCACCATCCACAATACGCCGTTATGGGCTCTCAAAGCAGTGCGTCAGAGCTCAAAGAACTTTTAGGCACTCAGGTATCAACACAGGTAACCTACGGCGAAAAAGCTTTAGCAGAAGTTAGTGCCGCAGGCGACGTCAATATTGTTATGGCAGCGATAGTTGGCGCTGCAGGACTTGCCCCGACATTAGCTGCTATTGATGCGGGTAAAGATGTCTTGCTGGCCAACAAAGAAGCCCTGGTAATGAGCGGTCAATTGTTTATTGACCACGCACAACGTTCTGGCGCTCGAATAAT
>NZ_DFTS01000059.1:22210-23282 GCF_002383015.1 Idiomarina sp. UBA4206 | reverse complement strand
CCTCGAATAATACCAGTAGACAGCGAACACAATGCTATTTTCCAGTGCTTACCCCAGGCTGCCCAGCAGTTGGTTGGCACTATGTCTTTAGCAGAGCATGGTATTCAGCATCTGTTATTAACTGGCTCCGGTGGCCCGTTTCGGGATATACCACTTGAAGAGCTATCGAAACAAACTCCAGGGGCGGCATGTAACCATCCCAACTGGTCTATGGGACGAAAGATATCTGTCGATTCGGCCACTATGCTTAATAAAGGACTGGAATATATTGAAGCCCGCTGGTTATTCAATTGCTCACGTGAACAGTTGAAAGTGGTGATTCACCCTCAAAGTGTTATCCATTCTATGGTCCAGTACACCGATGGCTCGGTTCTGGCGCAAATGGGGGAGCCTGATATGCGCACCCCAATTGCCCATTCACTGGGGTATCCTGAGCGATTAGAAAGCGGTGTATCCAATCTGGATTTTACTCAAATTGGACAGTTAACGTTTAAACAGCCCGAGTCAGCTCGCTATCCCTGTCTGCAGCTTGCAATAGAAGCGTGTTGGGCAGGGCAGTGGGCAACGACAGCCTTAAATGCTGCCAATGAAATAGCCGTTGATGCGTTTTTGCAGGAACAGGTGGGCTTTACCGATATCGCTAAAGTCTGTGATTCCGTATTACAGTCGGTAACAACTCATGAGGCTGATAGCATCGAGACGCTATTAGCTATCGATAAAAAAGCGCGTTTAGCAGCTAAACAATGGTTGCAGGAGTACGCACAGTGATAGACGCAATTTGGTATTTCTTTTCGTTTGTTGTCACATTGGGAATTTTGGTTGCGTTTCACGAGTTCGGGCATTTTTGGGTTGCTCGACGCTGTGGCGTTAAGGTAATAACCTTTTCTGTTGGTTTTGGTCGCGCTATTTGGAAGCGTACCGGAAAAGACGGTACGGTCTATCAACTAGGTGTTATCCCTCTTGGCGGTTATGTTCGAATGCTGGATGAACGCATTGATGATGTTACCGAAGAAGAGCGAGATGTAAGCTTTAATGCACAGTCGGTTTATAAACGTTTTGCCATAGTAGCGGC
>NZ_DFTS01000059.1:14209-22113 GCF_002383015.1 Idiomarina sp. UBA4206 | reverse complement strand
CTGTTGCTAACTTTGTCCTTGCGGTAGCGGTGCTATGGCTCATGTTCGGTATTGGTGTGCCGACGGTAAAGCCTGTTATTGGTGATATCAAAGAAAACTCCATTGCTGCAAAAGCAGATCTGGAAAGAGGCAGTGAAATTTTGTCAGTCGACGATGTAGAAGCTTATGACTGGCAACAAGTGCAGCTGGGCTTAATGTCCGCTATTGGCGATGACGAGACGATAATAACGTTAAGAACGCCGGCGGGAAGTGAAGTTCAGCGTAGGCTGGACTTGACTGGCTGGCGGTTTGATCCTGAGACAGAGTCGACCTTTGGAAGTTTAGGTATTGAGGTTTATCAGCCTGAAGTTTACACCGAGCTTAGTCAGGTTGAAGCAGACTCACCAGCTGATGCGAGCGGCCTTAAAGCGGGCGACACTATTATTTCTATTGACGGTGAGCAAGTCGATAGTTGGGAAAAAATACGTGAGATTATTGCTCAGTCGGCTGGGCAGAGTCTGTTGTTTACGGTTGAAAGAAATAGCGTTGAGCAGGAAGTTTGTGTTCAAATAGGGGAACGGGAAAGTCAAAATGGTGTCATAGGCTACCTTGGCGTAGTTCCGGTGACTGAACCGTTACCTGATAATTATGTTTTCAACCATCAATACGGGTTTTTCGGGGGCTTAGCGAAAGGCGCAGAAAAAACTTGGGAGTTGATGGTTGTTAGCGTGAAAATGATAGGTAAACTGCTGACCGGAGATGTTTCTGTAAAGAACCTGGCAGGGCCTTTAAGTATTGCTGAAGGTGCTGGTGTTAGCGCTAGTAACGGGTTCGTCTATTTTTTAAGTTTTTTGGCATTATTAAGTGTCAATTTAGGGATAATAAATTTATTACCTTTACCGGTGTTAGACGGCGGTCATTTAGTGTTTTACAGCATTGAATGGGTTCGTGGTAAGCCGGTATCCGAAAGAGTGCAAGACGTTTGCTATAGGATTGGTGGGGTGCTGGTATTCGCGTTGATGGCGTTAGCAATATCAAATGACATCGCCCGTTTCGCATTCTGAGTCACGAATTAACAAAAAAGTAGCTAGTGATAATGACGTTTAAAAAGCTGTTAGTGAGTGCCATGATTGCAGGTGCAGTAGCACCAGCCTACGCACAAGACGAGTTTGTTGTTCAGGATATTGAAGTTAAAGGGTTACAACGTGTCGCTTTAGGTGCTGCGTTAACTTATATTCCGGTTAGGGTGGGTGATGAGGTGAGTGAGTTACAGATTCGTAGCGCCATTCGCTCACTCTACTCTTCGACTCACTTTAACTATATTGATGCACGGAGAGATAACGATACGTTAATTTTCACCGTCAGTGAGCGACCAACCATTGCTGAAATTACCTTTGAAGGTAACAGCGATATCAAAGACGAGCAGCTTGAAGAGAGCTTGCTTGATAATAATATTGTTACTGGCGAACCTCTGGATAGAACCACTATTTCAGGCATAGAAAAAGGTCTGGAAGATTTCTATCATAGTGTTGGTAAATACAATGCATCGGTGGATATACAAGTTGTTGATTTGCCGCGCAACCGAGTTGAGTTGCGTATGAACTTCGACGAAGGCGACGCTGCTGAAATTGCACAAATTAATATTGTGGGTAATAAGGCGTTTGCCGATGAGCAACTTCTTGATGCTTTCGAACTTCGCGATGACCTCCCGTGGTGGAACGTTATTGGCGAAAAGCGCTACCAGAAACAGCAGTTAAGTGGTGACTTAGAGACTTTAGAGTCTTTTTATCGGGACCGTGGGTATTTGCGTTTTCAGGTTGAATCCGTTCAGGTTTCTATGACACCCGATCGTGAAGGTATTTATATCACCATCAATGTTAAAGAGGGTGATAAATACAACGTAAGCGAAACCGATGTTATTGGGGATCTAAAAGGCCACGAAGAGCTAGTCAGCCGAATTGCGACTATTGAAGAAGGTACCCTCTATAACGCCGCACAGGTGACTTATATCGAGGATATGATTAGCCGCTTCTATGGTCGTTACGGCTATGCTTATCCCGAAGTTCGAGCTATCCCTGAACATAATGACGATGACAAAACGGTTAAAATTACTTTCTCGGTAGAACCGGGTAAGCGTGTCTATGTACGTCACATTAATTTTGAAGGTAACGGTGCGACAAAAGACCGGGTGCTTCGTCGTGAAATGCGCCAACTGGAAGGTGCCTGGTTATCTGACAATAAAATTGAACAAGGTAAGGTTCGTCTTGAACGTCTTGGTTTCTTTGAGACAGTTGAAACATCGACCGAGCGAGTCGAAGGCAGCGATGATCAGGTTGACGTGACCTATAAGGTGAAAGAGCAACCATCGGGCTCCTTTAACGCCGGCGTTGGTTATGGTGACTACTCAGGTTTGCAACTTAATGCGGGTGTTCAGCAAAATAACTTCCTGGGCACTGGTAACAGAGTTGGATTTAATGTCAGCACCAGCCGCTTTAATAAAAACGTTAACGTTTCCTATACTGACCCGTACTTCACAATGAATGGCGTTAGCCTTTCAGGACAAGTGTATATGAGTGAGTTTGATGCCGGTCAGGCGGAAAACTTAATTCGTTACAATCAGAAAACCTTTGGTGTTTCCAGCGGTGTAGGCTTCCCGGTTGACGAAATCAACAGCTTTAACTTTGGTATTGGTTATAAAAACCAGGAAGTAACGAACGTTGACGGTTATGAGCAAATACGGAAATTTTATTCCGCATACTTAAACCGGGAGAACCCTGACGACGGTGTCGCTTTCGATATTTATGAGTTTAATATGGGCTGGTCCCGTGTAACCTTAAATAGAGGGCGCTTTCCAACCAGTGGTTCTTCTCAACGTGCTGGCATTGAGATCTCTGCGCCGTTTAGTGACGTCCAGTATTTCCGGACGAACTATGAATATAAACATTACTACCCACTAACGCGTGACCAGCAATGGACATTCCTGACACGCCTTAACCTAGGTTATGGTAATGGTTATGGTACAGATGACAGAGGCAATGATTACTTATTGCCATTCTGGGAGTCTTTCCGAGTTGGCGGACAGGGCGACTTACGTGGTTTCGAAGCTAACACTGTTGGACCACGAGCTATTTACAGTTCGGCAAGCCAGCTACCGGCACCACCAGACGTAACCGGTGCGCCAAATGGTTTGCCATCTGGCTCAGATTCACAACAAGTTCAGGTGAGCCGCTTTGCCGTTGGCGGTAACGCAAAAGTTGTCGGTGGGCTTGAGCTTATCGTACCAACACCTTTTGTCGATGAAGGTATGCGTAATAGCGTAAGAACAAGTGTCTTTGTTGACTTCGGTATGGTCTGGGATACAGAATTCGACTACGATAGGTATAAAGACCTGGAGCTGGCTCAGGGAAGTCAGCCGTTAACGGATTACAGTTCGCCAGGCGACTTCAGAGCTTCAGCGGGTGTATCCGTTCAATGGATATCACCAATGGGTCCGCTGACCTTTTCACTGGGGCGGGCTCTGAAAGAAGTTGAGGGTGATGAAACTCAAGTGTTCTCGTTTAATATCGGAACCACATTCTGATAATAATAATTAAATATTAGTAACAAAATTTGAAGGAGTTTTACCTTGAAAAAGTTAATTAAATCTACAGCTGCAGCTGTTGCTGTTTCAACAGCACTTTTTGCAGGCGCCGCGCAAGCACAGCAGAAAATTGGTGTGGTCGATATGATGGAAGTATTCCAGCAGCTACCACAGCGTGAGCAAATTTCAGAGCAGTTACAGAACGAGTTCCAGGATCGCTTTGAAGAAATGCGTCGTCTTGAGCAAAAGGTTCAGGAATTGCGTCAAAAGCAAGAACGTGATGCGTCAATTATGTCTGCGTCTGAAAAAACTCAGCTAGAGCGTGACCTGGAAGAGACTATCTCTCAGGCTCAGCTAAAAAGCAAAGCGCTTCAGGAAGACACCCGTCGTCGTCAAAACGAAGAGCGTAACAAGTTGCTTGGCAAGGTACAGGATGCAATTACTGCAGTAGCTGAAGACAAAGACTACGATATGGTTCTTGAAAGTAACGCTGTAACTTACATGAAAGCAGATAACGACTTGTCTGGTGCGGTTGTCGAGAAAATGACCTCAGGTAACTAATCTATGACTGAGTACACATTGCAGCAGTTGGCTGACCATGTGGGTGGGGAGGTGCGAGGAAATGCGCAGCTCCCCATTTTGCGCGTGGCGACCTTGCAGTCTGCTACTGGTGACGCTATAGCTTTTTTGGCAAATAGTCGTTACAAAAGTCAGCTAGAAACTACGTCTGCCGGGGCGGTTATTGTCTCCGAAAAAGACGACAGTGATGCCGTTAATAACGCAATTCGGGTATCCAACCCTTATGCTGCATTTGCCAAAATTGCACAGTTATTGGATACCACGCCTAAGCCTGCGAAGGGCGTGGCTGATTCCGCGAAAATTGCTGAATCTGCCAGTATTGGTGTTAACGTTAGTATTGGTGAATACGTCGTTATTGAAGACGGGGCCATCATTGGGGATAACACCAGTATTGGAGCTCACTGCTATATTGGAGCTGAAACACAGCTTGGCTCTGGCTGTACGCTCTGGTCGGGAGTAAAAGTTTATCACCGTTGTGTTATTGGTGATAACTGTCTATTTCATGCAGGTGCGGTTATTGGAGCTGATGGCTTTGGTTGGGCACCTGAAAATGGTAAATGGTTGAAAATTCCCCAACTGGGCCGTGTTGTTATTAAAGACAACGTTGAAATTGGGGCTAGTACTACGGTTGATCGTGGCGCACTCGATGACACCGTTATCTCATCGGGTTGTATCATTGATAATCAGTGCCAGATTGCTCACAACGTATTTATAGACGAAGACACTGCTATTGCCGGTTGTACCGTTTTAGCCGGTAGCTGTCATATCGGTAAACGCTGTATGATTGGTGGTGCCTCAGCCATTAATGGTCATATTAGCGTATGTGATGATGTGCAAATCATGGGATTTGCTATGGTAATAAAAGAGATCACTGAGCCGGGCGTTTATGCGTCAGGTATACCTGCCAGCGGACACCGTGAATGGCGGCGTAATGGTGCCAGGTTCCGCCAATTGGATGATCTCTTTAAGCGTGTAAAAGAACTGGAAAAACAAGCTGACAATAACAACTGAGTAAGGTGAAAGGTTTGAAAATTACGGAATCAGGGTTTGATATTCAAGGGGTATTAGATTTACTTCCCCATCGTTATCCGTTTTTATTAATAGACAGAGTTATCGAGACAAACTCGAAAGACTCTCTGCACGCGATAAAGAATGTCAGCTTTAATGAACCGATGTTTAATGGCCACTTCCCGGGCAAACCAATTTTCCCGGGAGTTTTGTTGCTGGAAGCAATAGCTCAGGCCTGTGGTTTACTCGGTTTTAAAATTACAGAGAGTAAAAAGAGCGCAAACGACTTATACCTATTCGCTGGTATTGATAACGCGCGTTTCAAGCGTCAGGTTATCCCGGGCGATACAGTAGACTTTTATGTCACCTTTGAAAAAGAACGCCGTGGTATCTGGAAGTTTACCGGGCGTGCCGAAGTTGATGGCGATGTCGCCTGTACTGCTGAAATTATCTGTGCAAGAAGAGAAGTTTAAGTGATTCACGAAACCGCAATTATTGACCCGAGCGCAGAGATTGGAGCCAATGTCAGCGTTGGCCCATGGACAGTCATTGGTCCAAATGTTGTTATTGGCGATAACTGCGACATTCGCTCGCACGTTGTTTTAAAAGGCCCTACGACCATTGGGAAAAACAACACTATTTATCAGTTTGCTTCTGTTGGCGAGGATTGTCAGGATAAAAAGTACGATGGTGAGCCAACTGAATTAGTGATTGGCGATAATAATGTATTTCGTGAATCCGTAACCATTCATCGTGGCACCGTGCAGGATGACTCGCTCACCAAGATCGGCGACAACAACTTATTTATGGCATATGTGCATGTGGCACATGACTGTGTAATAGGTAACGACAATATTTTTGCTAATCAGGTGACATTAGCCGGTCATGTTCATGTTGGAGACTGGGTTATCCTGGGAGGTATGACGGGAGTGCACCAGTTTTGCCATATTGGTTCACATTCGTTTGCTGCGGTGAATTCAATAGTGGTGCAGGATATTCCTCCATTTGTTATGGCGCAGGGCCATAATGCTAAGCCCAGAACAATCAATGCGGAAGGATTAAAGCGTCGGGGATATACTCCTGAGCAAATTCAGAATGTACGCCGGGCATACAAAATATTGTATCGCTCCAGTCTGACAGTAGAAGAAGCGCTGGAAGGTATTACTGCACTAAATGAACCGGCACTTGACGGCTTCACGGCTTTTGTAGAAAACAGTTCACGAGGCATTATTCGTCCGTAATGAGTAGCAAAAAGCCGCCGAAAATTGCCATTGTTGCCGGTGAGCACTCGGGTGATCTGTTAGGCGCCGGACTAATGCAGGCCATTTCAAAACGTCACCCCGGTGCATACTTTATTGGCGTCGGTGGACCATTAATGGCTGAGCAGGGAATGGACTCTTACTTTCCCATGGATGACTTAGCCGTTATGGGGATAGCCGAAGTCGTACAGCAACTTCCTAAGCTACTACGACACCGGAAAAAACTGGTGCAATATCTTATCGAAGAACAACCCGATGTAATGATAGGTATTGACGCTCCGGACTTTAACCTGACGGTTGAAACTCGCCTTAAAAATGCTGGTATAGCAACGATTCATTATGTCAGTCCATCGGTGTGGGCGTGGCGAGAAGGGCGTATTAAAGGCATTAAGAAGGCAGTAGATCATGTACTGTGCTTGCTGCCTTTTGAAAAGGACTTTTACGATAAGCACGGTCTCCCGGCGACTTTTGTCGGCCACCCTCTGGCCGATGACATCCCAATGCAATGGCAGCAGACTCCAGCGAGAAAGGAGTTAAAACTCGAACCTGAAAGCGAGTATTTGGCTATTCTGCCTGGTAGCAGAAAAGGTGAAATTGCCCGTATGGCGCCTGTATTTTTGCGAGTTGCCAAAAAAATAGCAGAGAAGTATCCGAACCTTCGTTTCGTGGCACCGATGATAAGCGACGCTCGTGCTGAGCAGTTTCAGGAACTCATTAAGCAATACAGTCCAGAATTGACCATTGCGCTTCCTGTAGGCGAAAGCCGTAAGGTTATGGCGGCATCAAATTACCTGCTACTGACATCGGGAACTGTGGCGCTTGAAGCATTACTTATTAAACGCCCTATGGTGGTGGCTTATCGGTTCCACTGGTTGTCTTATCAAATTATTAAACGTTTATTCCATGCGCCGTTCTTTTCATTGCCGAACCTTTTAGCGGGCAAAGAAATTGTGCCGGAACTCGCTCAGTCAGAGGCGTCTGAAGAAGGTATCGAGCAGGCCTTAGTTGAGTTAATTGAGCAGGACAACACCGTTTTGCTTGAACAGTTCAAAACTATCCATCAGCAGTTGAAAGTCTCAGCCAGCGAAAAAGCGGCTAATGTTGTAGACTCCTTTCTATAGTTCTATTTTTTAGAAATAAAACCTGAACACAATGCGCTAATAATTCCAAAAAATAGACCTTATTATAGAGGTATCTAAACAAGAGGAATTTATTATGGGTTTATTAGTGGATGGTCAGTGGCGCGATAAGTGGTATGACACAAAGAAACATGGTGGCCGCTTTGTGCGCAGCGAGTCACAGTTTCGAAATACAGTCGCTAAAGGTACAGAGTTTGAGCCCGAATCCGGCCGATATCATCTGTACGTTTCTTATGCCTGCCCCTGGGCTCACAGGGCATTAATTTTTCGGAAGCTAAAAGGTCTGGAAAGTCATATCGATGTCTCGGTAGTACATCCGTTGATGTTGGAGAATGGCTGGGAATTTTCTGAAGCTCCTCT
>NZ_DFTS01000059.1:9903-14132 GCF_002383015.1 Idiomarina sp. UBA4206 | reverse complement strand
GAGCCTCTCTATGACGCTGACTTTCTTTATCAAATTTATCTGAAAGCCGATCCGGAATATACCGGGCGAGTTACGGTACCAGTGTTATGGGATAAGAAAACCCAGACCATAGTCAATAACGAGTCAGCGGAAATTATACGAATTTTCAATTCTGCTTTTGATGAACTGACCGGAAATACTCTGGACTTTTTTCCGGCGAATAAGCAAAAGCAGATAGAAGAAATCAACGAGTGGGTTTACAACGACATTAACAATGGTGTGTACCGCAGCGGCTTTGCGACCACACAAAAGGCTTACGAAGAGGCTTACCAGTCTTTGTTTGCGGCACTGGATAAAGTCGAAGATATTCTCAGTCAGAGCCGTTACCTCGCCGGTGATGAACTGACAGAGGCGGACTGGCGGCTATTTACAACTTTGGTTCGTTTTGATGCGGTTTACTTCGTGCACTTTAAGACCAATAAGAAACGTATTGTCGATTATCCTAATATGTGGAACTACTTGCTGGAGTTGTATCAACACCCGGGTGTGGAAGAAACGGTTGTGATGGATCATATAAAAACTCACTACTACGCCAGCCATACCACAATTAACCCGACTCAGGTGGTGCCTAAGGGCCCTGAAATCAATTTTCATCAAACACATAATCGGGGTCAAAATGGAGGTAAAAAATCATGAGCGCTATTTTGGCAAAACACCGGGGTATGCCTGCTCAGGACGGTGCTGGGGTTAAGCTTACCCGCATTATTAATCAGCCGGGTTTGAAACATCAGGATCCATTTTTAATGCTGGATGAATTTCGCTCGGATAATCCTGATGACTATATTGCAGGCTTTCCATCTCATCCGCATCGCGGATTTTGTACTTTGACTTATATGCTGGCCGGAACCATGGAGCACAAAGACTCGGTTGGCAATACGGGCGCAGTAGAGGCCGGTGGCGTACAATGGATGAAAGCAGCTAAAGGCATCATACACGCTGAAATGCCGAAGCAGGTTGAAGGTCTGATGTGGGGCTTTCAGCTATGGGTTAATTTGCCATCTGACGAAAAAATGAGTGAGCCTGATTGGCATGACTTTCCATCGGCGACTATTCCCGAAGTAAAAAGTGATGACGCTCTTGTCAGAGTTATTTCGGGCCAATATCAGCAGCAAGAAGGTCCGGTAAGAGCGCCCGGGCGTGATTTCTTAATGCTGGACGTACACTTAGGTAAAGAAGCTTTTAGTTTGCCTTCTCAGGGACAAAAACGTCGCCTGCTTTACGTTTATCAGGGGAGTTTAACGGTTAATGGAGAGCTCGCAAAGGAAGGTGAATTGCTCGTGCTTGATCCGGCGGACACGTTAACGTGCACTACTGACGAAGGTGCACGATTTATTCTTCTGGCGGCAAAACCCATCGAAGAGCCGATTGCTCAGTATGGGCCGTTTGTCATGAATAACTCAGGTGAGATTGAACAGGCGATAAAAGACTACCAGGCAGGGACTCTGGCAGCCAATCAAAAGCTAAGTTAGCGCAGTTCTAATGCTTCAGTCTGCCCCAGTAATCGCTCATAACGGTTACTGTGGCTGCTGGAAAGTTGCAGACCCTCTAATACTTTAAAGCACTGGTCACATTCTTTTTTCAATAACTTCCGTTCTGCGTTAGGCGTTTCTTCGATAAAGCGCACGGCCGCCTGGATAAAGTTAAGTGCAGCGCCACTGTTCATTGGAGCCACCTCCATCGCTTCACGGAACAGCTCCAGTGCGCGACTGTAATGACCTTCCTGATACGCTTCAGCACCTGCTTTGTGCACTTTAAAGAAGGCGTCCTGCTGCTTTTGAGCGGCGGCAAGTCTGGCTTGCAGGATTTTAGTGGTGTAACTGTCAAGTAACAGGTTGTCGTCTTTATAGGCGGCGAGCGCATTGGCTTTTTCGTACTCGCCGACATCCAGCAGAATCGCAATAACGTCTGGCAATAAATCTTTGTTGATAGGTTGGTTCGTTGCCAGATTTTCCCCGACAACTTCGTTTAAACGCTGTTGGGCTTCACGTAAACGACCGTTAAACGAATCAATTCGTGACAGTAAAATGGCTTCTAAATCTTCAAATGAAATATCGGCATGCAATAGATGCTCATCGTAACGGGCTCGCTGAAGCTCCATTGTAGCTTCGGTTTGGTACTTACTAATCTGCTGTGGCGTGTCGCTGTGTTCAGCTGCATCAAGAATACTGCGCAAGTAATTACATAAGTGCTGCGCATTACGAAAGACCGATTTGCGTGCTATTTGCAAAACGTTATTCATGGCTTGCTTGGCTATATCAAAGTCACCATTGTCGCGTGCTATGTGAGCCAGTTTGGTTTGTCGTTCAATAGAAAAGGGCGCCATGGTTATTGCATCGCGTGCGCTTTCCAGTGCCTCTTCAAGCTGTTGTTGTTGCAGGTAGCATTCGGTTTTTAAATCATGGGCCTCAATGGCATTGGGCATACGCTTAATAATATGGTTAAGAATATTAAGCGCTTCTTCTGGTGAGTTTTGCAGCAGTCTGGTCTCCGCCAGCTTTAGAAACACCCAGCTATGGGAGTTTTCTTCCAGCAGATCTTTAATGGATATTTCGGCTTTATCCAGTTGCCCGGTTTTATTGTACAGCTCAATTTGCAGTTTTCGGCAATAATTGCTGTAACGGCTGTTTGACTGAATGTGTTTCTGGCAAGCGCTAATGCAGGTTTCATAATCGTGTTTAGTCAGAGCTTTAAATACATCTTTTAACCACATGCGACGCTTGTAGGCACGCATTAAACGAGAGCGCAAAACACGATGGGAAAAAGGCTTCATTAAATAGTCGTCTGGTTGCAGCTCCAGCGCGCTTAAAACCATTGGACGGGTATTGTCGCCGGTAATAATGAAGAACAGGGTGTGTTCTTTCATTAAACCGCGAACCTGAAGCTCTTCCAGTACCTGTCGGCCATTTCGGCCACGGCCGAGGTTATAGTCTACCAACAGAATATCGTGCGGGTTTTTGATGTAGGCAGCAATGCCCGCTTCACCCGTTGTCTTGATTTGGACGTCTTTTGCCCCCAAGTTTAACAGCAGGCCTTTGAGCATAACCTGAAAGGGCTTCTGGTCATCAATCAATAACACACGTTTATCATTGAGCTCTAAGGTTTTGTCCATTAGTGTCAAACAGTATCCTGATAGTATTCAATACCGACAGCATACTGGCTAATTTCAATAATGTTAAGCGGCAACGGAGGCTGATGTGAAAGCAATTCAGATTTCAGAGCAAAAAGTGATATGGAAAGACGGTATTAATTTAAGCGAGCCGCGTGCAGATGAGGTTCAGTTGCATGTTTTAAGCGCCGGGGTTAACCGCGCCGATCTAATGCAAATAGCAGGGAAGTATCCGCCGCCTAACGGCGTATCCGATATTCCCGGGTTAGAAGTCTGTGGCGTTATAGAGCAGGTTGGCAGCCAGGTTTCCGACTGGAAGACAGGGCAACGTGTTAGTGCCTTACTAGCCGGAGGCGGTTTTGCAGAGCGGGTCAACGTTTCGGCAAAACAACTGCTGGAAGTGCCGGATGACTGGAGTCATGAAACCGCAGCTGGCTGGCTTGAGACTTTTGCTACTGCTTATCTCAATGTTTTCCAGTTAGCCGGGCTAAAACAGGGAGAGCGGGTATTGGCGCATGCCGGTGCCAGTGGGGTCGGAACTTCGCTAATACAGTTGTGCCGTGAAAGCGGTAATGACGTTATTGCGGTCGTAGGCAGCGATGAAAAATCACGATTTTGTCTGAACCTCGGTGCGAAGCATGTTATTAACCGATATCAGCAAGATATTGTTGAAGAAGTTAAGGCGCTGGGAGAAGTCGATGTCATCCTCAATCCGGTTGCCGGCGAATCTATCGCAAAAGACCAGCAGTATTTAAAGCAAGACGGTCGTATTATTTTGATTGGCTTAATGGGCGGTCGTACGGGAGAAGTTGATTTCGGGCGAATGCTAATGAAGCGTCAGAAGCTTATGGGCTCGACGTTGCGGGCGCTGTCTTCAGTACAAAAAGGTCATATTTTAAACGGTTTATGGCATGACTTTAGCGATAAGTTTAAAACCGGCAAAATAAAACCGATTATCGATCAGGTTTTTACGGCTGATGATATTCAAAAAGCGCTGGACTATGTTGCGGCGAATAAGACGCAGGGAAAGGTAATACTGAAGTTGGCCGAGCAGTAGTAAATGGTGGAGGGGGCAGGATTCGAA
>NZ_DFTS01000059.1:9526-9711 GCF_002383015.1 Idiomarina sp. UBA4206 | reverse complement strand
GGCCACTCGGGAACCCCTCCACTCAAGTGGCGCGTATAATAACAGTCTTAGCTTAGCTGTAAAGAGAAAACTTAAACTTTTAGGACTTTGGCCGATACAGAACTATCGGTAATGGATAATCCAGAGTCTTAATGAGTCAAGTTTCTGCTGTTCAGAACAATGCCGCTCATTTTTTTGAGCAACAC
>NZ_DFTS01000059.1:0-9329 GCF_002383015.1 Idiomarina sp. UBA4206 | reverse complement strand
TATTGGGTCTCGGCACTCGGTGCTGATCCGGTGGTCTCTGAACGCCCAACTGAGGTGAATTGGCAGCGCTCTATCGGTGCAGGCAGGGCAAGACCTTTAGATGTTCAGCCAGGTGCTGTGATGGCCTCAGGCGTTTATGCAACCGTAAGCCAGCTGTCGGACTTTAAATTACAGGACGCGACTCATCCTCAACCCCTTATTCCGGATGCAACGCCGGATCGTTTGCCTTTAGAGCTGATTCAGAACCTGGACTGGAAAGTGAGGCAGCGACTTGAGAAGAAAAAACAACCTCAGGCTGATGACAAAAACGACTATCGACACAAAGGGCCTGCCGGTCTTTACGATGTGCTGCAAAAACTGGGAATCACCCACTAAGCTTTTTATTGGTGTTAAAGAGTTCCCGACAACCTCTCTATATTGCATAATGCTGTTACCATTTCGCAAATTCGATAAAACATGAAGCAACTGCGCCCAGAGGACGAAGATCGTATTGACGCCTTTACTGAGCATTTGTGGCTGCATCATGGTTCCAGCGAAAACACTCAGGCGGCTTACCGTAGCGACTTACGACGTTTTTGTGAGTACCTTATACCCTCGAAAAAATCGCTGATGGACACCGATGAATTAGTACTTCAGGACTACTTGCTTTGGCGCAGAACTCAAGGGCTCTCGCCAAGAAGCACATCGAGATTTTTAAGTTCGGCAAAAAAGTTTTTCCAATTTGCGGTAAAACAGCAATGGGTAGCGGTTGATCCAACTGCGCGCCTGAAGCGTCCTAAATTGCCACAGAGCATTCCTCACTCATTAAGCGAAGCTGACGTTGAGTCGTTATTGCAGCAGCCTGATACAGAAACTCCCATTGGCCTGCGTGACAGAACCATGCTGGAAGTACTTTACGCTACGGGGTTAAGGGTAACGGAGCTTATTCGTCTGCAGTACGACCAACTGAGCCGCCAGCAAGGCTTGGTAAGGGTTGTTGGGAAGGGAAACAAAGAGCGTTTGGTGCCTTTGGGGGAAGAAGCATTGGAATGGCTGGATACGTACTTAAAACATGGTCGTCCGGCGATAACGGATAAAAGCAGTCCCTGGATATTCGTGACACAAAGAGGTTCGTTACTAACGCGTCAGGCATTTTGGTACCGTTTGCGGCATTACGCAGAGGAAGCCGGGATTTATGCGCATTTGTCGCCCCATACGTTACGGCATGCGTTTGCCACGCATTTGTTGAACCATGGCGCAGATTTACGCGTACTACAGTTGCTTTTGGGGCATAGCGACTTGTCGACCACTCAAATTTATACCCAGGTTGCACGTGAGCGCCTACAGGCTCTTCATGCTCAGCATCACCCGCGCGGTTAATTGCATTTTGACCGTTAAAAGGGTAGGGTTCGGACAATTAATTTATGAGGTGGTTATGCGCAATTTGATGTTTGTATTAGGGTTTGCGGGGCTGGCAAGTGTCGGCTTTAGTACCAGCGCTGTTGGTGCTGGACAAAATGAAGTTGATGCCCGCCATTTGAATAAAATTGGTATTGAGGTGTTGTCGACCGCGCCGGGTGAAATAGACGGTTATGTCCGTGCTGTTACTAATCAGGGTATGTTTTATGTTTCTGACGATGGTACGCGCTTAATCAGTGGAAATGTTTTCGATATAACCGGTAAAGAGCCTGTTAATTTAAGCGAAGCCGCAATGGCCAATGTGCGCTTAAAAATGCTGGAAGGTTTCACTGATGACATGATTGTTTATCCGGCAGAGAACGAAAAATATCAAGTTACCATTTTCACCGATACAACCTGTGGCTATTGTCAGCGTTTGCATCAAAACATGAGCAGTTATCATGCTGAAGGAATTACCATTAAATACTTAGCCTTCCCTCGTGGTGGTATGAGTAGCAAAGGTGCGCGTCAGTTGCAGACCGTCTGGTGTGCTGATGATAAAAAAGCAGCCATTGCCGCCTTTAAAGATGAAGAAAGTTTTAGCGGCAGCTCTAACTGTTCAAATCCGGTTGCTGAGCATTATCAACTGGGTAAATCCTTTGGCGTAACCGGTACACCAGCTATTATCCTGCCGGACGGACGTATGGTGCCTGGCGCATTACCGGCCTCAAGATTAGTGGCTGAAATCAAAAAAGGTGAGTCGCAGTAATTCATGAGTGACTATGAAATACGTCGTTATCAGGTTGTTGACGATGGTTTTCTGCCGCAGCAAATGCCTCCTTTGTTGCGGCAAATTTATGCACGGCGCGGAGTTCGCAGTGCGGACGAATTGTCTCTTAAAGCTTCAGGGCTTCTTCATTTCTCTTCGCTGAAAGATATTGCTAAAGCTGTTGAACTGCTTCGAACTGCATTAAAAAAGCAGCGACGCGTATGCATCTGTGGTGACTTTGACGCTGATGGAGCGACCAGCTCGGCGCTGATGGTTTCCGCTTTGCAGGCTTTTGGCTTAGAAAAGGTTGGTTACCGTGTTCCGAACCGAATGACAGACGGCTATGGGCTTTCTGTTGCTATGGTAAAACAACTGACCGCAGACAACGTCGATCTTATTATTACTGTTGATAACGGTATTGCGGCACACGACGCCATCTCTCTTGCGCGGGATAACGGCATACAAGTTTTGGTAACCGATCATCATTTACCTCCGGCGGAGCTTCCTCTTGCTGACGCCATTGTTAACCCAAACCAGCAGGGCTGCGAGTTCCCAAGTAAGAATTTAGCCGGGGTTGGTGTTGCATTTTACGTGTTGCTGGCGTTGCGCGCAGCGTTAAGAGAAGAAGGCATAGAACCTTTACCGAATCTGGCAGACTGGCTTGATCTTGTGGCTTTAGGCACTGTCGCCGATGTCGTACCGCTGGATTATAACAATCGCGTATTAGTGCAACAGGGTATAGCCCGTATTCGTAAAGGTATGAGCCGCCCCGGAATTAAAGCGTTGCTGGAAGTTGCCAACCGTGACGCGAGTCAGTTGGCAGCCAGTGATTTGGGGTTCGCCCTGGGTCCGCGTATTAACGCTGCAGGCCGGTTAGACGACATTGGGCTCGGAATAGAATGTTTATTAGCGGGTGAGTCCCGGGCAAAGCAGTTAGCGCAGCAACTTAACGATTTAAACCAACAGCGTAAGTCTATTGAAACGGAAATGCGTGAGCATGCCGAAAGTGCAGTCGCGAAATTACGTTTTGACCAGGGGCAGGTACCGGATTTAGTTACCCTTTATCAGCCAGACTGGCATGCTGGTGTTATTGGTATTGTTGCGGGCCGGGTAAAAGAACAGGTGAACCGTCCGGTTATTGCATTGGCGAATGACGATGACAACTTACTAAAAGGCTCGGCGCGTTCGGTCAGTGGCTTGCATATGCGTGACTTATTGGAGCGTATTCATAGTCTGGAGCCTGGCATTATGGAACGTTTTGGCGGACACGCTATGGCAGCGGGGTTAACGCTAAAAAAAGTGAACCTAACGCGGTTTTCCGAACTGGCTGAACAAGTCGCATCCGAATGGTTATCGGAAGAACAAAAGCAGCGGGGATTCTGGTCAGATGGTGAGTTGACTGTACCGCAGTTGTCACTCGACAGTGTGAATACTCTGCAAAATGCAGGTCCATGGGGGCAGCAGTTTCCTGAGCCCATGTTTGACGGGCAGTTCGAGCTGGTTGATCAACGCATTGTTGGCGAACGCCATCTAAAATTGGTGGTGCGTCATCCTCAGGGGGAGTTGTTAGACGGCATCGCTTTTAACGTTGATACACAACAATGGCCAGCGCGGCAGGCTACGGTTGTTGAACTTTTATACAAGCCGCAACTTAATCACTTCCGCGGACGCACAAACGTCCAGTTGTTGGTGGAGCAAATCCGCGCAATACGTTAAACTACGCCCCTTTAAAATAAACAGAATTAGGTAGTCGCATGTTTGAGACCAACGCAACCTACAATAACATTAAAGATATGCGTGAGCGTAGCAATGCGCTTAGGGGGTATCTTTGACTACGATGCTAAGTTAGAGCGTCTGGAAGAAGTTACCCGTGAAATGGAACAGCCCGATGTCTGGGATGATCCACCAAAAGCGCAGGCGTTAGGTAAAGAACGTGCCGCATTAGAGCAAGTAGTAGAAACTCTGGATAAACTTCAGCAAGGTCTGGATGATGTAGAAGGCCTCGTCGATTTAGCTGTAGAGGCTGATGATGAAGATACCTTTAACGAAGCTCAGGAAGAATTATCAGGCTTAGAAAAACAGCTTGAAAACTTAGAGTTTCGCCGGATGTTCTCAAAAGACAATGACTCTGCCGACTGTTATCTGGATATTCAGTCAGGCTCTGGCGGAACCGAGGCTCAGGATTGGGCCAATATGTTACTGCGCATGTATTTGCGTTGGGCTGAAGCGCATGACTTTAAAGCGGAAATTACTGAGCTGTCAGAAGGGGATGTTGCCGGACTAAAATCGGCTACGGTGCGTGTAGCCGGAGAGTACGCTTATGGCTGGCTAAGAACCGAAACTGGTGTTCATCGCCTGGTTCGTAAGTCACCTTTTGACTCAGGTAATCGTCGGCATACATCTTTTGCATCGGTATTCGTTTACCCGGAAGTTGACGACGATATAGACATTGAAATTGATCCGTCAGATTTACGAGTTGATACCTATCGTGCTTCTGGCGCAGGTGGTCAGCACGTTAACCGGACTGATTCCGCCGTTCGCTTAACACACGAACCGACAGGCATTGTTGTACAATGCCAAAGTGACCGTTCGCAGCATAAGAACCGTGACTCAGCAATGAAGCAGCTAAAGGCAAAATTGTATGAGTTTGAGTTACAGAAGCAGAACGAAGAGAAGCAGGCATTGGAAGACTCGAAAGCAGACATTGGCTGGGGCAGTCAAATTCGTTCATATGTTTTAGATGATGCACGTATAAAAGACTTACGTACCGGCGTTGAAAACCGCAATACGCAAGCCGTGCTAGACGGCGCTTTAGACCCATTTATTGAAGCCAGCTTAAAAAGCGGGCTGTAAGTTTAATTTAAGTATCCCGACAGAGGAAAATCGATAATGACTGATAAATCGCAAGCACCCGAAGTAGACGTAAACGAACAGATCGCGCAACGAAAGGCGAAACTGTCGGCGCTTCGCGATAAGGGTATCGCATTCCCGAACGATTTCCGTCGGGACTCGTTAGCGGCCGACTTACATGCAGAATACGATGAAGTGAGCAAAGAAGAGCTGGCTGAAAAGGGCATTCGAGTCAAAGTTGCCGGGCGTATGATGACCCGCCGTATTATGGGTAAAGCGAGCTTTGCCACCATTCAGGATATGAGCGGGAAAATTCAGCTTTATGTTGCCCGCGACAATCTGCCTGAAGGTTACTACAACACTGAATTTAAAAAGTGGGACTTAGGCGACATTATTGGCGCGTCAGGTACGTTGTTCATTACCGGTACCGGAGAGCTGAGTGTTCAGGTAGACGACATACGCTTGCTGACTAAGGCATTACGCCCATTGCCAGACAAGTTTCATGGCTTAGCCGATCAGGAAACACGTTACCGCCAACGTTACTTAGACCTTATTACTAATGACGAGTCACGCAGCACTTTCGTGGTTCGTTCTAAAGTTATTGATTACATTCGTCGCTTTTTAAGTGAACGTCAGTTTCTGGAAGTGGAAACGCCTATGATGCAGGCAATTCCTGGCGGTGCGGCAGCGCGTCCATTCAGTACGCATCACAATGCGCTGGATATGGAACTGTTTTTACGTATTGCGCCGGAACTTTACTTGAAGCGTCTGGTGGTGGGTGGTTTTGAAAAAGTTTTTGAAATTAACCGCAACTTCCGAAACGAAGGTTTATCGACGCGTCATAACCCAGAGTTCACAATGTTGGAGTTCTACTGGGGCTATGCCGATTATCACGACCTGATGGACTTAACCGAGCAAATGTTACGCGGAGCGGCGGAAGCCGTGCTGGGTTCCGCTCAGTTTACCAGCCAGGGTGTTGATTACGACTTCGGTAAGCCATTTGAGCGTATGACGGTACTGGAAGCTATTCTCAAATATATGCCGGAAGTGAAGGTCGAGCAGCTGAACGATCTGAACAGCGCGACAGAAATTGCTGAGCAGGTAGGTGTTAACGTTAAGCCTTCCTGGGGCCTGGGTAAAATTCAAATTGAGATATTTGAGACGGTTGCAGAACACCGCTTAATTCAGCCGACCTTTATTACCGCATACCCGGCAGAAGTATCACCGCTTGCTCGTCGTAACGATGACAATCCATTTGTCACGGACCGCTTTGAGTTTTTTGCCGGTGGACGTGAACTAGCGAATGGTTTCTCTGAGTTGAATGACGCAGAAGACCAGGCTGAGCGCTTCCGTGAACAGGTTGAACAGAAAGAAGCGGGCGATGACGAAGCGATGTTCTACGATGAAGACTATGTTACGGCTCTTGAGCACGGCATGCCCCCAACAGCGGGCGAGGGTATTGGTATTGACCGTCTGGTGATGTTGTTAACTGATTCAGCCTCTATTCGTGACGTACTTTTATTCCCGCACATGCGCCCAAAAGCCGACTAATTTAACCGGCTGAAAAGTGAATCTAATGCGCATAAAAAAACCCGGCTAATTAGCCGGGTTTCTTTTATCGAAATCAAAAAGCTGTGCTTAGTGATCTTCGCCTTCAGTATGCACGTGACCGTGCTCAAGTTCTTGCTCAGTCGCATCACGAACTTCAAGCACTTCTACGTCAAAGTTCAGGTTAACACCTGCTAATGGGTGGTTACCGTCAACAGTCACTTCGTCGTCTTTTACTTCAACGATAACGACAGACTGCTCGCCTTGATCCGTGCTGGCGCGGAACTGCATGCCAGGCTGAACTTCGTTGTCGCCGAACAGGTTGCGCGGTACAGTCTGGATTAAGCCGTCATGACGTTCGCCATAAGCTTCTTCTGGCTTAACTTCTGCGGTGAAGCTATCGCCAACAGTTTTGCCTTCCAGTGCATTTTCCAGACCAGGAATCAGCATGCCACGACCGTGGATGAAGTTCAGTGGGCTGCCATCTTTAGACTGGTCCAGTGTCTGGCCATCTTCCGTTTTAACGGCATAGTTAATAGCCACGACTTTGTTTGGTGCAATGGTTTCGCTCATAAGTTTAACCTAATTGATAAGGCAGTGAGTGTATTTCCAGAAGACTTGCGTCGTCATCCCGAACCCGAATAGCTGTGTCAGCGTCTATATCGCTGGGTAAAACAGCTAGTAAGTCCACGTGGGTGTCGGTGCGGTTCACTGCCATAATGACCGTACCTGCACGACGCCAGTTATCGCCAATGGCTTTCTCTAATTGCACACCCGGTGTAACTTGAGCCGTTACTTTACCGGATAAGCGAAAGAGTGCCCGTTTCTGTTTGCCCAAATACTTCATTCGGGCAATAGTCTCCTGGCCGATATAACATCCTTTGTCAAAACTGATTCCATCCCACGCCTGCAAATTCATCATTTGCGGGACAAACGCCTGGCTGTTTTCAGACGTAAGTTGTGGGCGAACCCGTTCAATTTCCAACGCATCCCAGTAGGGTTGCGAATAATCCGTAGAAATTGGTTGTTGGCTGAGTAACAGATATTGGTCGGGACTTGTCCCAACCTGTATTACCCGGCCATCAAATTCTGATGCAACGCTGGCTGCTTTATTGCCAAAAACACCTGCAATGTTCCAGTCGTCACTGACATCTTCAGCTGTAATTTTACTAAACACACCGTATTTCTTTAATTGTGCCAAAGAGCCTTCAATTGCACTGCGATGCATAATCAGCAATACGGCATCGGCTTCACGACAAAGCCAAAAAACGCTAAAGGCTTTTCCGGTTTGATCACAATGTGCGCCATATAACCAATTATTCTGGTCGAGTTTGCGTAAATCACATGTCAGCTGACCCTGTAAAAAACTGTCAGCATCTGCACCGGAAACAGAAAGGATACCATAATCCGTCAGTTGAACGGAAAGGCTGTCCAGATTTGCGTCACTAAAATGCTGTGTTAACTCAACCACAATGACTCCTTATTAAATGGCTTACGTGGTAATATTAGGGCACATTATCGAATTACAAGGGCAATTGCTGCGGAGATTTTATGTTGCCGTTAAAACAATCGGAAGAAGCACTTAAAGACAAGCGTCGTTTACGTTGGGCCTGCCGCCGGGGAATGCTGGAGCTGGATGTATTATTTGAACCTTTTGTCGATCAGGCTTATGACGAATTGAGCGAAGAGCAGAAAGCGGTATTTCGTCGTCTGGTTACCTGCGATGACCCGGATCTTTTTGCCTGGTTTATGGGACACCAGAAGTGTGAAGATGAAGAGCTCGACGCCATGGTTCAGTTTATGCTGTCACGCGTCAAAGTGTGAATCCTGCTCATTTCTTTAATTTACAGCGGCCAATGGGGACACTGTCGGTTTCTTCATGTGGCCGTTATTGGTGGTGGCAACAGCAGCGCTGGCAGTTTTTTAGTAAAGCGCTGGTTATTGCTGGCTTGTTGGTGCTTTTACCTCTCACCCGTAGAACTGAAACGAATAAAGAAGTACGCCACTGGCTATGGATTTGGTGGTTTCAGCTGCCGCAGGCGCAGCAATTTAAATTGCGACGCCAACTGCAGCAGTTGTCTGATTATTAACACTCAAGAGCTAAGCCTGGGTGATTAACTTAGGAGAGAGTACGGTTGGCTTTGTTTCAGGCAAAGTTTCAGGATAATCGAGTGTATAGTGCAAGCCTCGGCTTTCTTTGCGACTCATAGCACTTCTTACGATTAACTCAGATACCTGAACCAAATTCCGTAATTCAAGCAGGTTATTACTCACCTTAAAGTGAGAATAGTATTCGTGAATTTCGCGCTGCAACAACTCAATGCGATGTAGCGCACGCTCCAGCCGCTTGGTAGTGCGGACAATGCCGACGTAATCCCACATAAAGAGTCGTAACTCGTGCCAGTTATGCTGAATAATAACTTCCTCGTCGGAGTCTGCTACCTGACTTTCATCCCAGCCTGGCAGGTGAGTTAAGGCTTGTCGCTGTGACTGTTTCGACAAAATATCTTTAGCCGCGGCACGAGCAAAGACCAAGCACTCCAGTAACGAATTACTGGCCATGCGGTTTGCGCCGTGCAGGCCAGTACAGGCAACTTCACCAACTGCATAGAGATTCGGTAAATCGGTGGCAGCATTCATGTCTGTCTTTACACCACCACAAGTGTAATGTGCAGCGGGCACCACTGGCATAGGTTCTTTACTGATGTCTATCCCAAGCGACAGGCACTTTTCCATAATAGTGGGGAAATGATGCTGGATAAACTCTTTAGGTTTATGAGAAATA
>NZ_DFTS01000054.1:10575-11914 GCF_002383015.1 Idiomarina sp. UBA4206 | reverse complement strand
TCACCAGCTCTTTTAAGTTTTCTACCCGGGTTTCTGCTTTTTCGCCTTTTTCGGCTTCGTACATGGCCATTAGACCACTCTTTTTAATGACTTCGTCGCTCAGGCGACCTAACGAAAACTCTTCGGTTTCGTCGTCCAGAGCTTCCATAAAATCGAGAAAAGAACCAACCGCATTACGAGCACGACCGGCCAGCTGCTTTTCATTCACCATGTACTTTGAAGCCTGCCATAAAGACTCGCCACGTTCGCGGGCGGCCTGACGGATCATTTCCAGAGTTCTGTTGCCGATACCCCGGGTTGGTGTGTTGATCACTCGTTCAATAGCGGCGTCATCGTCCCGATTACCCAGAATTCGCAAATAGGCGAGTGCATCTTTAATTTCCTGACGGTCGAAGAAACGTAAACCGCCATAAATACGATAGGGAATACGTGCGTGCAGCAAAGCTTCCTCTAAAATACGCGATTGTGCGTTACTTCGGTACAAAAGAGCCGCATCCTGCAGCGAACCGCCCTGATCACGCCATTCCTCAATGCGGGCAACAATGTACCGGGCTTCATCCATTTCATTGAAGCCGGCGTAAAGGCTAATAGGCTCGCCATCGTTACCGTCAGTCCATAAGTCCTTACCCAGACGCCCAGAGTTATTAGAAATAACCGAGTTTGCTGCGCGCAATATGGTGCTGGTTGAACGATAGTTTTGCTCCAGACGAATGGTTTCTGCGCCTTCAAAATCGGATAAAAACTGATGGATGTTTTCGACTTTTGCACCACGCCAACCGTAGATGGACTGATCATCGTCACCCACAATAGTCACGCTGTTTTGTTCGCCAGCCAGTAAACGCACCCAGGCATATTGTATGGAGTTGGTATCCTGGAACTCGTCCACCAGAATATGCCGGAAACGGTTTTGGTAATGCTCGCGGACAATCCGGTTATTGCGCAGTAATTCGTGTGCCCGTAATAACAGCTCCGCAAAGTCGACCAGACCGGCCCGATCACAGCTTTCCTGATACAAAGTATAGATTTCTTTTAGGGTTTGCTCTGTCGGGTCGTAAGTTTCAATGTGCTGCGGGCGCAAACCTTCGTCTTTTTTACCGTTGATGTACCACTGAGCCTGCTTTGCCGGCCAACGTTTGTCGTCCAGGTTTAAACTTTTAATTAAGCGTTTAATCAGCCGTTGTTGGTCATCGCTGTCGAGGATCTGAAAGTTCTGGGGCAACCCGACATCCATGTAGTGCGCGCGCAACAGGCGGTGCGCCAGACCATGGAAGGTACCAACCCACATACCGCCAATAG
Source organism: Idiomarina sp. UBA4206 (assembly GCF_002383015.1). Classification (NCBI taxonomy): domain Bacteria; kingdom Pseudomonadati; phylum Pseudomonadota; class Gammaproteobacteria; order Alteromonadales; family Idiomarinaceae; genus Idiomarina; species Idiomarina sp. UBA4206. The sequence goes on along the minus strand of NZ_DFTS01000054.1, from coordinate 10,618 downwards.
GATAGCCGAGCATCTGTTCAATACGACCACGCATTTCTGCGGC
>NZ_DFTS01000054.1:10121-10524 GCF_002383015.1 Idiomarina sp. UBA4206 | reverse complement strand
TTTATTGGTAAAGGTAACCGCCAGCACACTAAAAGGCGAATATTGCCGCTCCTGAATAAGCCAGGCGATGCGATGCACTAACACACGGGTTTTGCCACTACCGGCTCCCGCCAGAACCAGCATATGCCCGTCTGTTGCAGACACGGCTTGCTGCTGTCGTTCATTTAAATCTGCCAGAAGCGGGTGTGTACTCATCTGCGGTCACCTAAGTCATTATTGGGAACTGTGTTGCGTTAATGCGCCAGTGTAATAGCGCATCACTGTATAAGCAACCAGTAGTTAATCAGACGCTTTAGTCCAGCAGAAGTTGCTGAAGCTGACTCAGATTATGCAAAGTAACCGTTGGTAATACCGACAAGTGTTCTGAGGTTCCCAGGCCGGAGGTTAGCCAGGCCGACTGCCA
>NZ_DFTS01000054.1:9681-10022 GCF_002383015.1 Idiomarina sp. UBA4206 | reverse complement strand
CCGACTGCCAGCCATGACGCTGCGCACCAAGAACATCGGAATAAGGATGATCACCCACGTGTAAAAACTCATGTGGCTGCAAATTAGGCAATTCACGTTGCGCAGCCGCAAACATATCGGGCAAAGGTTTACCCCGAATACCATCTCCTGGCTGAATCACCTGATCAAAGTATTTCGCCAAGCCTATTTTCCCAGCGTCGACATTACCATTGCTAAGCGCTATCAGTTTGTAATGCTGCGATAATGCTTCAAGTAACTCAAAACTGTTGTATGGCACCTGAAAATTACTACGCTCAGACAAAAACACATCCATTATGGTGTTTGCGGCCTTTGATACGTCA
>NZ_DFTS01000054.1:1607-9595 GCF_002383015.1 Idiomarina sp. UBA4206 | reverse complement strand
GGCCTTTGATACGTCACCAATACCGAACTTTTTTAACCCTAACTCCAGTGTTTTCAGTCGAAGCTTGGTCATATCGCTGGCCAGAGCTTGATCGGTTCGGCTGACTTCGTCACGAAAACGACGCCAGTGGTGCTAATCCCACTCAGCGGTTTGCGGAAATTGTTCTGTAATGTAGTTATGCACCGCTTTCTCTGCGCGCTGCATAACCGGCACGTTGTCGTACAGTGTGTCGTCTAAATCAAAACTAATGACTTTGGGCAAATACCAACGGCGATGAAACTGCATAACGCATTACTCTCATTGAGTTAAATTTAGGTCGATTTTTTCCGGGCACGCGGGTGGGCGCTGTCATAAACACTGGCTAAACGCTTAAAATCTAAATGTGTATACACCTGAGTTGTGGATAAGTTAGCGTGCCCTAACATTTCCTGCACAGCACGCAGGTCACCACTGGATTCCAGCATGTGAGAAGCAAATGAATGCCGCAGTTTATGCGGATGCAAGTCACCTACTACACCTTGCTGCTTACCCCAGTAATTCAGCCGCTGCTGCACAGTACGCGGACTAATACGCTGCAGCCTTTTACTGACAAATAGCGCCAGCTCGGGCTTTTCGTTAAGCCAGGACTGACGGACTGACAGCCATTTCTTTAAGGCTTTTTCTGCGCAGCGGCCAAAGGGCACAATGCGCGTTTTGCTGCCTTTACCCGTTACCCTTAACTGCATCATACGGTGATCAATGTCATCTCGATCAAGGTTGACCAGCTCAGCCAGACGAATACCACTGGCATACAACAGCTCCATCATGGCGGCATCGCGAATCGCCAGGTCATCATCTGTGGGTAAATCCAGTAAATGGGAAATACTGTCCACATCGAGGTTTTTGGGTAAGCGTTTGGGGATCTTCGGAGCTGATACCGACATGGCGGGGTTATCATCCATAGCGTTAGATTCCACCATGAACTGGCAAAATGTCCGCCACGCCGATAGTTTTAAAGCAATACTACGCTCACCCAGACCATTGCGGCGCCAGCCAACTAAAAGCCGCTCAATAACAGGCACACGCAGCGCTTTAGGTTCAGTTATTTTTTGCAGTTCAAGAGCAGCCAGGTCAGCGGCAATAAGACGCTGATAGTTCTTCAACGTCAGCTCTGCTAACCCTCGCTCTCCCTGCAGTTGTTGCATCCATTTTTGCTGCCAGTCATGCAGCTTCATGGTTTTTCAGTAGCCCCGGTAACAATGCACTTAGCAGAGCCTGTAGCTGATTGATCAATAATTTATCCATTGCCGGCTCAAAGTGGCTGGCATTGGTATTGCCAACCGCCAGCATACCCAACTCACCGTTGTCGCCCAGCAGCAGTAAAGCAACTGAGGCTATGTCTTCGTCCTGGAACAACAGCTTATGTTCCTGCTCGGTTAAACGCCCAAGATAAATAGAACTGTCATTAAAGCGCTTGCTCAACAGCTTTTTGTGAGTGTCGGAAGCAAAGCTGTATTGCTCATCCAGCTCCACAAGGCTGTCGAAGAACTTGAGTGACAAGGCCGGCATTTCCAGCTCATTTTCAAAGGTGTTTTCTAGCTCTTCCAGTACCTGAGTCAGGCTTTGGCAACGCAGAAGGCGAACATACAAGTTACTGTAAGCCGAAAAAATAGCCTCGTTACGACGTGCGTTAATCATCAACTCGGTAATTTCTTCTTCCAGTTGATTCACGCGCAAACGCAGCTTCTGTTGCTGACGCTCTATTAACGACACCGCTCCTTTTTCACTGTGCTGAAACTGCAGTTGAGTCAGCAGATCATCGTTTCGCGTGAAAAAATCAGGATTCTCTTGTAAGTATTCTCTGATAAGGCTATCGTCCAGCCGCTCATTTGCCATTATGTTCGATTCGCTACTCATAACACCATTTGTCCATCGTAAATCAATTCTGCGGGGCCGGTCATTTTAACCGGATGCCCTTGTTGCCAGCGAATAAGCAAATCTCCACCCGGCAAGCTGACTTTTACCCGTTCGTTCAGTAAACCCTGTTGAATGCCCGCGACAACCGCAGCGCAGGCGCCACTGCCACAGGCCATGGTCTCACCGACCCCACGCTCAAATACGCGCAGTTTTATTTCATCCGCCGATATTTTCTGCATGAAACCCACATTCACACTTTCCGGAAAGCGCTCATGCTCAGCTAAATCAGCACCAAGAGTCTGCACTGGTGCCGTATCGACGTTATCCACGGCAATAACACAATGCGGATTGCCTAACCCCAAAACGCCGCACAAAACGGTTTCATCCTTTACTCGTAAAACGTAAGTCTGTTCCGCCTTTTGCGCTTTAAAAGGCACGGCCGCCGGTTCGAATAAGGGCTCGCCCATATCCACCGTTACTTGCCCGTCTTTTTCTAAATGCAGAACCATTTTGCCCGCTTTGGTACTGACCTTAAGATGGTTTTTATTGCTTAAGCCTTTGGCTTTGACAAACTTTGCGAAACAGCGGGCTCCGTTACCACATTGCGCGACTTCGCTGCCGTCTGCGTTAAAAATACGATAATGGAAATCCAGGTCGGGGTCATAGGGTGGTTCAACCAGCAGCATTTGGTCAAAGCCAATGCCTGTATGCCGGTCTGCCCAACGACGAATTTGGTCCGGATTCACATATAAATTCTGGGTGACATTATCCACCACCATAAAGTCGTTGCCGAGCCCGTGCATTTTTGAAAAATGTAATAACATTTTATTGGCCTTCCTGGTGTAACAAGTGCTCGCCCCGGACAAGATCATTAAAGCTCTCTCGCTCGCGGATAAGTGTAGCATTTTCACCAGAGACCAAAACCTCGGGCGGACGGCCTCGGCTGTTATAATTTGATGCCATGGTGAAGCCATAAGCACCAGCATGCTTGACGATAAGTACATCGCCCTGCTGCACATGCAAATGCCGCGCGTGTCCGAAAAAGTCTCCGGTTTCACACACCGGTCCCACCACATCGTTTAGTTGGTCGCCGCCGCGTTTGTTCTCGTGTGCCGGCAGAATGTCGTGCCAGGCCTGATACAAAGACGGACGTAATAAGTCATTCATGCCGGCGTCTACCAGCACAAAGTTCTTATCGTCTGAGGGTTTAATGTATTCCACTGTAGTTAGCAAAACACCGGCGTCTGCGGTAATAGCGCGTCCGGGTTCCAGTACCAAAGTGATTTGTGGGTAATTCTCGGCTAACTTAACCAGTTCTTTTAAATAAAAGGCTTTATCCAAAGGCTCTTCCGGCTGATACGCCACACCAAAACCGCCACCTAAATCCAGGTGGGTTAAGTTGATACCGTCCTTTTCCAACTCTGCCACCAGATTAAACATACGCTGAGCCGCATCAAGAAAAGGTTCGGCTGTCATTATCTGCGAGCCAATATGGCAATCCGCACCAATTAAGTTAATATTAGGCAGGCTATGCGCTTTCAGAAAAACCGGCTTGGCCAGTGACATGCTGATGCCAAACTTGTTGGCTTTCATGCCTGTGGCAATGTACGGATGCGTTTTGGCATCAACGTCGGGGTTCACTCTTAACGATACTGATGCCTGTTTGTCCATGGCAGCAGCAATGTCCTGAATACGCTCAAGCTCCGCCTCGGATTCCACGTTAAAGCAGCCAATGCCCGCTTCCAGCGCCATAATGATTTCATCTTTTGACTTAGCCACACCGGAAAAGACAATATCTTCCGCTTTGCCACCAGCCATGAGTACGCGTTGAAGCTCGCCACCGGACACAATATCGAACCCGGCACCGTGCTCAGCCAGTAGCTGTAAAATAGCTAAGTTGCTGTTAGCTTTGACCGCGTAGCAAAGTTTGTGAGGGGTTGGCCAGTACTGTTGAAACTCGCGCCAATTTTTTAAAATTTGACCTTTAGAATAGACATACAAAGGCGAGCTAAAACGCTCAATCAGGCTCTCAACATCACAACCTTCGATGTGAAACTGGCCATTTTTATAGTCAATTAATTCGCTCATTCTTTATCTTCCGCCGGCGGCTCTGCAGGTGTATTTTGCTCTGGCATAGGCTCAGGCGTCAGTGGTCCTTTCTGACCACAACCAACTAAAGTCATTAAAATGGCTGATAGCACCAGCGTCTTGATTACAATTCGACTAAACATCGCTAAACTATAGGTATTCCGTTTGGGTTTCTCTGGTGCCTATCATCGCACCAGATACCCAAAAAGTCATTAATCGTCGTAAAGGAAAACGAATGACCCAACGCGTTAGAATTGCAACACGCAAAAGCAAGCTGGCTTTATGGCAGGCTGAACACATTCAACAGCGCCTTGAAGAGCTGCACCCGGGCCTGTCGGTAGAGCTGGTTCCTATGTCTACCAAAGGCGATGTCATTCTGGATACCCCGCTGGCAAAGATTGGCGGCAAAGGTTTATTCGTAAAGGAACTGGAAGTTGCCATGCTGGAAGGGCGTGCGGATATTGCCGTACACAGCATGAAAGACTTACCGGTTGAGTTCCCGCCGGGGCTGGAGCTTCACACCATTTGTGAACGCGAAGATCCGCGTGATGCTTTTGTATCCAACAACTACAAAAACCTTAATGAACTGCCGGAAGGCGCCGTGGTCGGAACCTGTAGTTTGCGTCGTCGTTGCCAGGTTAAAGAGCAGTTTCCGCATTTAGTCATAAAAGATTTACGCGGCAATGTTCAGACCCGTTTACGCAAACTGGATGACGGTGAATTTGATGCCATTATCCTGGCCGCTTCAGGCTTAATTCGATTAGAGCTTGGCGACCGTATTACCTCCTTTATTCCGGTGGAGCAGTCATTACCGGCTAACGGACAAGGTGCACTGGGCATTGAGTGCCGCAGCGATGACGACGAAATGAAGGCCTTACTGGCGCCACTGCAATGTCAGGAAACCCGTACACGAGTATTAGCAGAACGTGCAATGAACCGCGGTCTGGATGGTGGTTGTCAGGTGCCTATTGGTGCTTATGCTGAACTGGAAGGCGACAACGTCTACTTACGCGGCCTGGTTGGCGAGCCTGACGGTGGTAAAGTACTTCGAGATGAAGTGCGCGGCCCGGCGTCTAAGGCGGAAGAATTAGGTTCAGAGCTTGCTGAGCGGTTACTTAAACAAGGTGCAGCCGAAATTTTAAGTGCAGTCTATGACAGTGAATCCAGTCAGTCATAAAGCGGTTTTACTGCTGCGTCCGGGTAATATGCCGGACGCCTTCACTCGCCAGTTACGCGAGACCGGCCGAGAGTGCTTTGTTCACAGTTTTATTGAAATAGAGCCCCTGCCTTTGGATAAAAAGCAGTTAACCGATCTTAAGCAACGGCATTGGGATGGTATTGTTGTTGTCAGCAAAAACGCGGCACATTACGCTGCAAAAGCTGGCTTTACCGATGTTCCCTCTAAATATTATGCCGTTGGCCCCGGTACGGCTTCATTTGCTGCAAAGCACTTAAACACGCCGGTAAGTTGCCCTACTTTTATACATCAGTCCGAGGGGTTGCTGGACTTGGCTGAGCTGCAAAAGCTGGAACAGCAAAGCTGGTTAATTATTCGGGGTGAGGGCGGACGTGAGTTACTGGCCGATGCGCTACGGGCACGAGGCGCATCCGTTGACTACTGGGAAGTTTACCGCAGGAAACAACTCACATTGAATGATCCCGAACTTATTGAACAGTGGATAAAATCAGTAGGTACTATAGTAGTTACAAGTGCTGAGCAACTGGGATACTTTCTGTCATCAATGCCAAGCTCGGCAAAGACATGGCTGGATAATTGTCAGTGGATAGTGCCAAGTCACCGCTTGAAAGGTTTGATTCCTTTTGGACAATCAGACAGTATCAAAGTAACAGGCAGTGCAGCGGACGCCATATTAATGAATGCGCTAATAGCGGATGGAAAAACTCATGACTGAAGAGAATAGAGTAGAGAACGACGAGTTACAGAATAATGACCAGAACAACGATCAACCCGAAGAAGAGACGCTGACGGCAGAGAAAAGTAGTGGGCGCTTCTTTAAGCGATTAATGTGGCTCGTTATTTTAGTGGCTATAGCGGCTGCAGCCTACTTGGGTTACACTCGCTTCCCCGCTATATTTAACGCGGACGCTGAGCAGGTTGTAGAGCAACCAAGACAGGACCCGATTGACGCTCGTTTTAACCAATTGGAACGCTCAGTCGCCAATTTAGAGCAACAACTGCAAAGCACCGTTCAGGCACGGGAACTCGATAAATTCAGTAATACCGATCAGCAGTTACAACGCGAATTCACCAATCTACGCCAAAGCCTGGAAGATTTACGCGATGATGTCCGTAAAACGCCGGCAGAAAAAGCAGCTTACTGGCGCTTAGTGGAAATTAAACAAACGCTATCAGCCGCAGCACGAATGATGTGGAGCCAGGAAGACTACAAAGCGGCGCTTAGACTTTTAAAGCTTGCGGACCAGCAGTTAGTGGGTATCGACAACCGGGACGCCATTCGTACCCGCGAAAAATTAGCAGGAGATATTGAGCGGGTTAATGCCATAGTAGAAGCCGACAACACTGATCTGGCTTTACAGCTAGTGGGGCTTCAGCAGCGGGTGGCTGACTTACCGGATAAAGTAAATAACAATCAGCAGCGTCTCAGCTCTGACACTCAGGCCGTCAGCGACGACGTTAACGACTGGCAAACTAACCTGAGTGCTAACTGGCAGTCGTTCCTTGATAACTTTATCCGCATTCAGCCGGTAGAAAGTGACCCGGAGCCTTTATTAAATGTCACTCAGCGCACAGCAATTAACGAGCGAATTCAGTTAACCTTTACTCTGGCTCAGCAAGCCGCAGTTAAGAACAACGAACAATTATGGCAACGTTATCTAGAGCAGTTATCAGAACTGATTTTAGAAGTAAAAGGCGATAAAGCGGCCACGCAAGATGTCGTATCCCGCATTCAGGCACTAAGCCGCGAGGACTTTGAAGAGCAAAGCCTCGATCAGCTTGAGTCACTGGACTTCATTGCTCAGACAATTGAGCAGGGAGATGCGTCATGAAGTGGATCATTGCGCTGGTTGTTATCATTATATTAGGTGCCATTATTGGCCCCATGGCCTCTGGTAACGCGGGTTACGTTCTGGTTCAGTTTGCTGGCGTTGCCATTGAGACAACCGTTGTCGGTCTATTTGTGGTAACTGTTGTGGCTGTTGCTGTGTTGGCCGTTGTTTGGTCGTTACTGCGTCGGCTGCTGAGTAAAACTCGCCAGGGTCGAAAATGGCTGGCCAATCGCAGCGAGCGCAAAGCCCAGACAATGTATCAGCAGGGTATTCGTGAGTTACTCAATGATGAACCCAATAAAGCCGCCGAGAGCTTTGCCAAAGCCTATAAAAAGGCGCCTGATAATAACCTTGCGGCATTAACTGCCGCTACCGCCTGTCTTGATAAAGACGCTGGTAAAGCAACCTACTGGCAGGAAGAAGCCGGCAGTTTTTATGAAAACTCCGACACACTCTTACAATTGGTCGTTATTGAGCAACAGGTTAGAGTGAACCCGGCAGAAGCTGACCGCAAAATCCAAAGCCTTTTAAAAACAAAACCTCATACGGCTAACGTATTGAAATTGGCTTACCGCGTATTTAGCGCATCGGGAAACTGGCAGCAACTTAAGGATCTTTTGCCGGAGCTTCGCCAGGTAACTGACCTTGCTCCAGCTGAGTTCGAACGCCTTGAGTATCAGGTGTATTTCGAACGCTTTGTTGCTGAAGGGCGTAAAAGTAACGAAATGCTCTACAACGAGTGGCGCAGCTTACCAAGTAAGCAACGTGCTGATGCAACCGTTCGTTTAAGTTATGCCGCAGCCCTCAAGCACCTGGGCGATCACGAAATATCCGCAAGAGTGATTCTTAAAGGCCTTAAGCGAGGTGACTTAGAGCCGGCTGCGGTAAACTCTCTGCATCTATTTAATGCGAAATCGGAAAAACTGCTGGAATTTGTACAGGCTCAGTTAAAGCAAAACCCTGAGAGCAGAGAC
>NZ_DFTS01000054.1:0-1538 GCF_002383015.1 Idiomarina sp. UBA4206 | reverse complement strand
GTATGCTCTGGCGCAAATTGCGATGGACAATCAGGACTTCTCGTTAGCGCAGCGAGCGTTGAAGAAACTAGCGGAGATTGAGCCTAGCAGTCATGTTTATCGTCTTTTAGGCGATGCTTACCATGCGCTGGGCGATAGCCAATTAGCAGCTAACGCCTACAAAGAGGCGTTAGCTCACTAACTTAAGGTTGGTGCTGTGATTATTGACGTACACCTTCAATAGACAGCATCAACTGTACTTCTTTGGCGTCAGGGCCTAAGTTGTAGTCAATTCCATAGTCCGCCAGGGTTAAATCAACTTCGCCCGCAAAACCGCGGCGGAATCCGCCCCATGGATCTTCGCCTGCGCCGATATGCTCAACATCGATAGCGATTTCTTTGGTAACACCGTTAAGCGTGAATTCACCATGCAGAGTACCTTCCTCTTTATCGTCTTCATCCGGTACGTATTTGGTGCTTTTAAATGTCGCCGTCGGATGATCAGATACGCTTAAGAAGTCGTCTCCACGTAAATGCTTGTCACGCTCAGCATGGTTTGTATCAACGCTGGAAGTATCGATGGTTACGTTCACTGACGCATTTTCAGGGGCATCTTCGTCGTAACTAAAAGACCCTTCAAAATCATTAAAACGACCATATAACCAACTATAACCTAAATGACTGATTTTAAATTGAATAAAGGCGTGTTGACCCTCAATATCAATTTTATAATCTTCTGCCATAGCTGCCGAAGTAAATAATGCACTACCCGCCACAGCGGCTGCAATTAATGTCTTTTTCATAATTATTTCCTCTTAGTTTTTCCAAACATTCGAATTAGTGTGCTGTCTTTATTAATAAAGTGGTGTTTCATTGCCGCTAAACCATGACCGCCGGCTAAAATCACTAACGCCAACGCGGAATACCAATGCACTTCACCGGCAATGTCTTCTTGTTTTGGTAAATCGGTAATCACAGCAGGCACCGAAAACCAATCAAAAACGCTGATAGAACTGCCGTCTGCGGTGGATATTAAAAAACCGCTGATCATGACCGTAAATAACAGTACATAAAGCAACAAATGGCCTGCCTTAGCACCAACACGTTCCAACCTGCTGCCTAAAGGTTTAGGCTTAGTATTCAATAAAGTCCAGATGACTCGCAGAACAGTTAAAGCAAGTAATACGATACCGAAGGACTTATGCCACCAAGGCCCCAATCGATACCACTCGTCATAATAGGTTAGAGTGAGCATCCACCAGCCAAGGGCGAAAAGCCCGATAACCATCAGAGCCGTTAACCAATGAATAACGATGGTAATGGCACCGTAGCCTGTCTGTGTATTTCTAAACATTGCTTTCATCTCTTTCGTTCGTACAAATAGTATCTTAGTCCAATTATATGAAATGAATATCAGTAAATATCGCCGTTTATTTTCTAAAAAATAGAAACAAAGGTTAGTTTATTAATCAGGAAGGGATGAATAAATGGTAGGTTGGTATGATTTAGGCTTCAAGCTGGTCGGGGGGGAATCGACTCACCTGACGTGAACGTCAGGC
>NZ_DFTS01000075.1:45282-45523 GCF_002383015.1 Idiomarina sp. UBA4206 | reverse complement strand
TACCCACGACTACTTAAAAACGCTGAACATAGACGGTGTAGGCCTGTATCGCTCTGAAATTCCGTTCATGATGCGAGACCAACTGCCCACCGAGGACGAGCAAACCGAAATGTATCAGGAAGTGCTGGAGCAGTTTCCTGACCAGCCGGTGGTTATGCGCACACTGGATGTGGGCGGCGACAAGCCGTTGCCTTACTTTCCGCTAAAAGAGGACAACCCTTTTCTGGGCTGGCGCGGTATT
>NZ_DFTS01000075.1:44320-45160 GCF_002383015.1 Idiomarina sp. UBA4206 | reverse complement strand
CGCGGAAATTTTCCTGATTCAAATTCGCGCCATGTTGCGCGCCAGTATCGGCAAAAGCAATTTGCGCATATTACTGCCCATGATAACCAGTACCAGCGAAGTGGACGAAGCCTCGCGGCTTATCAAGCAGGCGTATTTTGAAGTGGCCGAGGAGCAAGGCTGCGAAGTGGGCGTCAATCTGTTCCAACCGCAGCTGGGCGTCATGATAGAAGTGCCGGCGGCTATTTATCAGTTACCGGCCATGGCCAGTAAAGTCGATTTTTTCTCAGTAGGCAGCAACGACTTAACCCAGTACTTGCTGGCAGTGGATAGAAACAACCGCCGTGTCGCGAACCTTTATGATGCCTATCACCCGGCGGTATTAGCCAGCCTGGACGAAATAGCGCGGCGCTGCGAAGAAATTGGCAAGCCGGTGAGTGTTTGTGGGGAATTAGCGGGTGACCCGGGTGGTGCATTACTGCTGGTTGCTATGGGCTACCGGCAGCTCAGTATGAACAGTTACAACGTGGATCGGGTACGCTGGATCTTGCGCAATGTGCGCTCCAGCACGCTGAATGTCATGCTGGCAAAAGCATTACAGGCGCGTAATCCGGACCAAATTCGTAAAATGATAGCCGACAAGATGGAAAGCATCGGACTTGGCGGCTTTGTCAGGGCGGGTAAATAACTATGCTATTAACGACCTGGCTCTGGTGTATTGGCGGTGGCGCAGTCGCTGGCTTGTTAGCCGGTATGCTCGGCATTGGTGGCGGTTTAATCATTGTGCCACTGCTTATTTACTTGCTGCCGCTTATTGGTGTACCGCCCGAGCTGGTGGTGCCCAGCGCCATTGCTACCAGT
>NZ_DFTS01000075.1:38316-44199 GCF_002383015.1 Idiomarina sp. UBA4206 | reverse complement strand
AGTCTGGCAACCATTTGTATGACCACTGCCAGTGCTTCCCGCGCTCATGCAAAGCACGGGTTAATGGAAAACTTCTGGCTTATTCGGGTGCTTCCGGGGTTATCTTTAGGCGCTATGACCGGCGCGTTTTTGGTGACCATTATTGACCCCGACTGGTTAAAGCGCATTTTCTCCATTGTATTAATTGCGCTGGCCATTCGCATGCTATTTCCGCAGAAAACCGGCGAGCCATTAACCTCGGTATCTAAGCGTTTAGTGGCTTTAGGCAGTTACATTATTGGTACCATTTCTGGCTTGGTGGGTATTGGTGGCGGCGCGCTCACCGTACCTTTTTTAAGCCGTATGCGGCTACCGGTGCGCCAGGCTATTGCCATTTCGTCGCTGGGCAGTTTTATCATAGGCTGCAGCTCGGTGGTTATGTTTATTTTAAACGGCTGGTTGTCAGGCCGTGAAACCGGTGCCTTTGGGTTAATCAACATACCGGCCTGGGTAGGCATTTCCGTAGCCTCGGTGTTATTCGCTCCGCTGGGTGCTAAACTGGCGCACAAATTACCGGTAAAACAGCTGCAGCGCGTATTTGCAGCCTTTCTTATTCTGGTTGCCATACAACTTATTTTTAATTAACCATAAAGCAGGGAGTACAAGCAGTGCCGTCAAATGACTATTGGCAGTTTCCCGCCATTGATCCTGTTATTTTCAGTATTGGGTTTATCGACATTCGCTGGTACGGCCTGGCTTACTTAGCCGCTTTTGCCTTTGCGTATTTCTGGGGCATGCGTCAAACCGAAAAAGACCCGAACTGGAGCAAAGAACAATTCAGTGACTTGCTGTTCTGGGGCTTTATTGGCGTTATTGTCGGCGGCCGTGTCGGTTATACATTCTTTTATCAGTTCGAACGCTTTGTTGATAACCCACTGTACTTGTTTTACATACACGAAGGCGGCATGTCCTTCCACGGCGGTTTACTGGGTGTTATTGCCGCTATGTACCTTTATGCCCGAAAAAAACAACGTTCGTTCCTGCAGGTGGGCGACTTTGTCGCTCCATTAGTGCCTATGGGGCTGTTCTTCGGACGCATTGGTAACTTTATTAACGGCGAGCTTTGGGGCCGTGCGGCCGAAGTGCCATGGGCAATGTACTTCCCCAGCGGCGGACCGGTACCGCGGCATCCGTCGCAGTTATACGAAGCCTTGTTAGAAGGCTTGCTGTTGTTTGCCGTTATTATCTGGTTCCAGCGTAAACCGCGCGGAGTTGGTGCTGTCAGCGGTTTGTTCCTGCTCGGCTACGGTGTGGCTCGTTTCATAGTTGAGTTTTTCCGCGAACCGGACGCTCACCTAGGCCTGCTGTCTTTAGGCATGTCCATGGGTCAATGGCTAACTCTGCCAATGATCATCCTGGGTATCATTCTGATGGTTCGTGCCAAGCCCCGCGCTTAAAACGGGGCTTGGGGGACACGGCTGTTGGGTCACATGTTTCGCTTGAGCGTTAAGGGGCGCTATGCCAGAGACGCTGCAAGTTTATCCATGAACGCTTGACGAAGGCCATCCATGGCCTTCGACACTCTGGCATAGCGCCCCTCAACACTCATAACGCTTACATGCGCCCCAACAGCCGTTTATCAGCCCCAGCTCTGTTCTAATCTATACAGCAAATGGGTACTTTATTGGATCGTGGCACTGGTAACCGCTAACCGTGAAATCATCTTTGCTCACCCAAGTTTCAATGTCTTCTAAAGATTTTATCTCAGGGTTAATGTGCAACTTCGGCGACGGGAAAGGTTCGCGCTTTAGTTGCACATCTCGCATTAACTCCAACTGGTTCTCATAAATGTGAGCGTTCACTATCTTGTGATACGCCTTGCCTGGTTTGTGCCCGGTAATCTGTGCCACCAAAGCCAGCAGAACAAAGCACTGAATTTGGTTAAAGTTAAGCCCCAGCGGTACATCGCAACTGCGTTGGTATGAGGTTAGGTAAAGCGTGTCGCCTAACAGCGAAAAGTTGTGGGTATGCATGCACGGGCGCAAACAACCCAATTCAAATTCGCCGGGGTTATAGAAGGTCACTATTTCACCGCGGTCATCAATGCCTTTTGACAGGTTATTAACTACTTTTTTCAACTGATCTAAGTGGCTGCCGTCCGGTTTTTGCCATGAACGTCCCTGTACTCCGTAAACGCGACCCATGTCATCTTCGCCTTGGCGGTTAGGGTTATTCAGCCATGCCTGGTTTTCATTGGCATTGGCGTCCCAGGTTTTGCAGCCAATATCACGAAACTGAGCCGCGCTGTCGTAGCCACGCAGATACCCTAAAAGCTCAGCAATAGCTGACTTGTAATAGCTCTTTCGGGTGGTAATGAGTGGGAATTGGTTGTTGGCAACGTCGTACTCTAAGTCGGCGTTTATAATCGTTAGGCAGTTAATGCCTGTACGTTCGTTTTTAACCCAAACACCTTCGTCGACAATGCGTTGGCACAGCTCTAAGTATTGTTTCATTTTTTATATAAAATTGTGTTGTGCGTAATGTTTTATATCGTACCTGATGCAATGGCATCAGGCTACAGCTTATGGTTAACAGCCTTGGCACTGAGCCGAAGTCCGGCGGGAGCAAGCAGTTTTTCGATGATAGATAAACGCGGATCGGTCTTGCCTTTTTCAATGTCGCGCAATGTTCTATCGGCCACCCCAAGAAACTTTGCGTAATGAGCCTGATTCATCCCATATAATTCCGTTCTGATTCTCTTAATTGCAGCTCCGAGAGAGATATCGCCACTAGCCAATGCCTCTTCTATATCTTTTATTATCGCTCTGCGATCTTCTATTGATAAATTATCCATTGTGTACACCGAAACTTGCTAATTTACTTTCAAGGTTGTTAAAACCAATGGCAGGGAACTCCAGTATTTCGCGAGGACAACCATGCTGCTCTAATAAAACAGGAACACCAATTAACTTTTTCGCTAAGCTGTTCAGGAACGCCATCAACTCATCAGGTTTGCAATACTCTGTAAGCTCTTTAACCACGTTATCAAAGCGAACTATGCCGCCTTCTTCACAATCTTTTCCCCACTTAAATAAGCGGGTGACCATTTCAGGGTCTGCTTTCATCGGCGCAAAGTCGTAGATAGGGGCAAATTGAATATCACCCTCTAATTTTAAAAATGAGATATTACGCCCGTGGTTGTCTGAATTTCCGAAAGCTAAATTCAATAAATCTCTTGCCAGATACTGTTTAGCAAACTCCTGGCTCGACATCTGGGTGGTGGCTTTTATTTTATTCCAGATGTTCTCCATGACAAAAAAGTGATCCTGGTAACTGCCGGGTCCCGCATTAATCATCGAATAGATACTTTCAACGCCAACCCTGGTTGCTATTGAGTTGTCAACTTGAACGTCAAACCGTGGAAGCCAAAGGCTTACTTGAGATTCATGCTCCAGCGTCATCATGCCAGACACATTAATTGTCTCAATGCTGGTACCTTCCAGTATCTTGCTCAGCACCTGATAAAAGACACCTTCCGCGCGGAGAATATTATTGTCTCTGGCAGAGCGAGTATTCCGGGCAAACTTGGTCAGGTAGGGGGTTGCAGAAAGCCGTTTACCGGCAAAGTCACCATCAATATAGACCTCGTTATTTTCAACCATAAGCAGCAGTTTGGGAGCAACACCACCAGCCCCCGTAGCACCACCTACAGCTGCCCCCTGTTCATTTGCGTACTCCAGAAAACCGTGTTGTAACTGTGCAACATCATTAATGGAAAAGCGCTGCGTGTTATGAGCGTTCAGTTGCGAAGTGGCTTCTTTAATACGCAGGTTACCAATGGGAGACATGCAGGCGTGGGTTAATAACGCATAATTCTGCTCAAACTCGCTACGTCTACTGACATTGAGGTAATTAAGCCACCAGTCCCGAGACTTCCCTACCGGCAGCAAATCGTCAAGTAATGCAGGCCAGCTTTCGTAATCGATAGGTGTCATCGTGACGGGGGCATTAACACTACAAGCCCAGCAGTCTGTCATGCCGTAGCTGTGCACGTCCTTAATGTATTGTGGAAGATAAGCTAAGGTAACACCACTTGCCATCTGTTCACCGGCAAAGCTGATGTTGGCAGCGTCCCACCATTTTTCTTCGTTAAATAGCTGAAGTGTTACGTTTTTCATTAATATCCGGCAGTTTGTTGCTGTAATTTTGTAAGAATAGCTTATAAATCGGAATCAATCTACCGTAATTTTATTGTTTATCGATCTTTTTCGGAATCAAACTGCTGTAGTCTGAGGTTCACATACATGGCGTCAGACTGCACCATAGGTTAAACTAGGGGCATGTTTTTAACGGCCGGGAATTTCAATCTATGACGCTAAAAGTCACGCTGTGCGATGACTCGAAAATGGCGCGGAAACAGCTGTTGCGCACGTTGCCGGATGACTGGGACGCTGAGGTACACCAGGCGGAGCACGGTGAGCAAGCGCTTACTTGTGTGCGTGAAGGGCGTGCTGACATTCTGTTTCTGGATTTGAACATGCCGGTAAAAGACGGCTACGAAACCCTGCAGGCCATCAAAGACGAGCAGTTAGAAACTCTGGTTATTGTGGTGTCGGGTGACATACAGCCTGAGGCGCAGAAACGCGTGCAGTCATTAGGTGCCATGGCCTTTGTGAAAAAGCCGATGAAAGCCGAGGACGTACAAACTCTGTTGCAGCAGTTCGGCCTTTACCAGCCGGCCGGTAGACAACTAAAAGTCGCCGACCAACAAACCCAGGCTCCGTCTAATCCGCTGGATGTATACCGCGAGGTTTCAAACGTTGCCATGGGCCAGGCGGGTGATCACTTAGCCCGGGTGCTGGATACCTTTATTGAGCTGCCGGTACCTAACGTCAACTTCATAGCGCCTTCTGAACTGCACATGGCCATCGAGTCTATAGACGCCAAACAGCAAGTGGCGGCGGTGAGTCAGGGGTTTTCCGGCAGCGGTATTTTAGGCGAGGCTTTAACGCTCTTTAATGAAGCGGCTATTGACGACATTGGTAAGCTGTTAGGTGCAAAACTGGGCGAAAGCGGTTCGGTGAAGCAGCAACGTATTGAGTCGTTAATGGACGTGGCCTCTATTTTATCCTCTGCCTGTTTGAACGGTTTAGGTCAGCAGTTGCATGTGGAGTTTGCGGCGTCGCAGCCGGTATTACTGGGCGAAAACCAGCCTATGCAGGAGCTACTGAAGCACGGCGAACAGCGCTGGCAGAAAATTCTGGCCATAGAAATTGGCTATCAGTTACCGGAGCACAAACTGGCGTTTGACCTTTTACTGCTGTTCCCGGCCGACGCTGTGAAAATTCTCGACCAGCAGCTGGCGCACTGGCTGCAAAGCGAAGAGGATGACCAATGATAGACGATATGGACGAGCTGCACAGCAAGCTGAGTATTCTGGGCGCCATTGATGTAGGCATTGTGGTGGTCGATAACGACAACAATATTCAGATGTGGAATGAGTTTATGCAGAACCACAGCGGTCTGCGACCCAGCGAAGTGCGCGACAAGAATTTATTCTGCTGCTGCCCGGGTATCGATGAGATCTGGTTTCAGCGTAAAATGGACCGCGTGCGGCAATTAAACTCGCGGGTGTTTATTACCTGGCAGCAACGTCCTTACGTGTTTCGTTTTCGCCACAGCCGGCCCATAAGTGGGCAGAGCGAATGGATGTACCAAAACGTGACCCTAATTCCGCTTAAGAACCCGCGTGGTGAAGTTCATCAGGTGGGCATTATTATCTACGATGTGAGTGAACAACCCAGTCATGAGTGAAGTACCCGATCCGCGTTTTGGTGGTGTGAGCCGTGTTTACGGACAACAAGCGCTTAACCATTTTCAGCAGTTACACATAGTGGTCGCCTT
>NZ_DFTS01000075.1:37684-38221 GCF_002383015.1 Idiomarina sp. UBA4206 | reverse complement strand
GGGCTTGGCGGCGTTGGCTCCTGGGCGGTGGAAGCACTGGCGCGCACCGGCATTGGCAAGCTCACACTCATTGACTTAGACGATGTCTGTACCACCAATATTAACCGTCAGTTACCGGCTACCGATGACACCATTGGCCAGCTCAAGACTGAGGTGCTTGCACAACGAGTAAAATCTATTAACCCAAACTGCGAAGTTAAGGTTATTGATGATTTTTTGCTGCCCGAGAACTTCGAAGAGTACCTAACCGGCGCCGATGCTGTGCTGGACGCCATAGACAGCGTTAACACCAAAGCGGCGTTAGTAGCCTGGTGTAAACGCCGGAAGCTACGCCTGGTGGTGTGCGGCGGTGCCGGTGGGCAGATAGACCCAGGCATGATCCGCGTCGGTGATTTAGCCAAAGCCAAGCAGGATCCGCTGCTGGCCAAAGTACGCTCACAACTGCGCCGCGACTACGGCTTTTCCAAGAACCCCAAGCGTAAATGGGGCGTTGACTGCGTCTATTCTGAAGAGCAACTGCGCTATCCGGTTATTTCC
>NZ_DFTS01000075.1:37377-37628 GCF_002383015.1 Idiomarina sp. UBA4206 | reverse complement strand
ACTGCGCTATCCGGTTATTTCCGGTGAACAGGAAGGTGAAGTCACTCTGCAAAAAACAGGCTCCGGCTCCATGCGCATGGACTGTAGCTCCGGTTTTGGCGCCGCTATGGTCGTCACCTGCAGCTTTGCGATGCAAGCCACCGCTACGCTTCTGAAACGGCTGGCTCCGGCAAAATAAATTTTTGCGTAATGTAAATGAGCGCGCCCGATGGTTATGGGAGCTACTGCGGAGGTGTGCAGCGCCATGGATG
>NZ_DFTS01000075.1:33807-37219 GCF_002383015.1 Idiomarina sp. UBA4206 | reverse complement strand
GATGGCGCTGCCCAAGCCCTACAAGGATGTATTCACTGGCGTCCTCCGCAGTAGCTCCTAGAACCTCAGCGGTCACTCACGCCTCAACAACCCTTAGCTTCAGGGTTTTGGCAACCTGGTACAGGCCGTTGCTGCGCGAGGGGCTTAGGGCGTTGTCCAGGCCTTCGGCGCTGTAAAAGGCGTCAATGTCGAAGGCGGCTATTTCCTCTACCGAGCAGCCGTCCAGCCGTTGTTGCAGCAGTGCCAGTAAGCCGCGCACAATGCGCGATTCGGAATCAAAGCGAATCACTACCGCCTCCACGTCAGAAGTATCCAGCCACAGCCACACCTTTGCCTCGCAGCCACCCACCAGATGATCGTCATCACGACATTGTGGCGGATATTCTGGTAGACTTTTGGCTTGTTGAACTAAGTGACGAAAAAGCTGTTCCCAGCTGGCCATGTAAACTCTCCCTTACGGCAATAGAGTTTTATTCTCCCACAACTTGTGAGATCGACGCCAGTCTAGGATAATGGCAACATAATAAAGACCAACATTCAGAACATTCCAGAAAAAGGAAGACAACATGAAGATACTTGTCGCGGTTAAGCGCGTCATTGACTACAACGTCAAGGTGCGTGTTAAACCAGATCAGTCCGATGTCGATTTGGCGAACGTCAAAATGGCACTTAACCCATTCTGCGAAATTGCCGTAGAAGAAGCTGTACGCCTTAAAGAGGCAGGCACAGCAGACGAAGTCGTTGTAGTTTCTATTGGCCCTAAAGCGGTACAGGAACAGTTACGTACTGCGCTGGCATTAGGTGCAGACCGTGCTATTCAGGTTGAAACCGACGACATGCCGGACTCTTTATCTGCCGCCAAAATCCTAAGAGGTGTGGTAGAGAAAGAAGGGCCGGACATGGTTATTCTGGGTAAACAGTCTATCGACTCAGACAACAACCAGACCGGTCAGATGCTGGGTGCCTTAACCGGTATGCCACAGGGTACTTTCGCGTCTAAAGTGGAAGTAGGCGACGGCTTTGTGAACGTTACTCGTGAAATTGACGGTGGTCTGCAAACCGTTAAATTGAACCTGCCGGCTGTTGTCACTACCGACCTGCGTCTGAACGAGCCGCGTTACGCGTCGCTGCCAAACATTATGAAAGCCAAGCGTAAGCCGCTGGAAACCACAAGCCCGGACGAACTGGGTGTGGAAGTTAAGCGCACTATTAAGCTGCTGAAAGTTGAAACGCCTGCGGAACGTAGTGCCGGTGTGAAAGTAGCTGACGTAGATGAGCTGGTCGACAAACTGAAAAACGAGGCGAAAGTATTATGAGCATCTTAGTGGTAGCAGAACACGACAATAACGCGGTTGACCCTTCAACGCTGAAAACGTTAGCCGCTGCACAGAAAATCGGTGGCGACATCGAGGTACTGGTTGCCGGTAAAGGGTGCTCAACCGTTGCTGAAAATGTGGCAAAAGCCGACGGCGTGAAAAAAGTCATGCTGGCAGACAACGAAGCTTACGAGCATCAGTTAGCTGAAAACATCAGTGAACTGGTTGCTGAATTAGGCAAAAACTACAGTCACATTCTGGCTCCGGCAACAACCACCGGCAAAAACTTCATGCCACGCGTTGCTGCTTTGTTAGACGTTGCACAGGTATCGGACATTATCTCGGTAGAAAGCGACGACACCTTTAAGCGTCCTATTTATGCAGGTAACGCCATTGCCACTGTGCAGTCAGAAGACAAAATTAAAGTCATTACCGTTCGTGCAACGGCATTTGACGCTGTTGCAGAAGAAGGCGGTAGCGGCGAAGTCGAAAACATCGACTCCGTATTTAACAACGACAAATCGGAATTTGTTGAAGAGCAACTGGCAGAGTCTGAACGTCCTGACCTGACCTCAGCAGAAATCGTTATTTCTGGTGGTCGTGGTATGCAGAACGGCGAAAACTTCCACCTGTTGGAAGACGTAGCCGACAAACTGGGCGCTGCAGTGGGTGCATCACGCGCCGCGGTAGACGCTGGTTTCGTACCAAACGACATGCAGGTTGGTCAAACCGGTAAAATTGTTGCTCCGCAGCTTTATATTGCGGTAGGCATTAGTGGTGCTATCCAGCACTTAGCTGGTATGAAAGACTCTAAAGTCATTGTTGCCATCAACAAAGACGAAGAAGCCCCAATCTTCCAGGTGGCGGACTACGGTTTAGTGGCCGATTTGTTCGACGTATTACCTGAATTAAACAGCAAACTGTAATATTTGCTGAACCTTTGTAAGATTCTAAATTCGCTACTGGCGCTCCATTTTTAGCGTCAGTAGCGACATTTTCCCGCATTTTTTCCAACAACTTGTTATATTTTCGTGTTCATACACTTGCATATTTTTAACTCATCGGACATGATTCAGACATAACCGCCAAACAAGTTTAAAGGATTAGGTGGCTCACAATGAAAAGAAGAACAACTATGCTAAAAAAACTTCCTCTGGCTACGGCCATTGCACTGAGCTTTGCGGCATCAGGCCAGGCTGCTGACTTCGAAGTCGGCGATTACGAAATTAAATTCGACTCTATTCTGTCTTACGGCGCTGCATGGCGTATGGAAGATCAGGCTAACCACCTGATGCATCCGGGCAACCGCCAGGGCGGAACGGCACAGTCAAGCGTGGGTGACGACGGTAACCTGAACTTTGATAAAGGTGATTTAGTCTCATCCGTAGTCAAAGGCGTACACGACTTAAGCATTGATGGCGGAAGCCACGGTGCCTTTATTCGTTTCAACTATTGGTACGATCACGTCGTTTCTGAAGAGAACATGGCGCACGGTCACCCGGGTAACAACTACTACCCGGACACCAAACTGAACGACAGCGTATTCGACGACTACTCTCAAGGTAAAGGCGTTGAATTACTGGATGCCTTTGTCTACGCCAACTTTGACTTAGGCGATATGCCAGCCAGCGTTCGTTTAGGACGCCAGGTATTAAGCTGGGGTGAAAGTACCTTTGTTTTCAACGGTATTAACGACATTAACCCGCTGGATGTAAACGCGGCACGTCGTCCGGGCGCAGAAATTAAAGAAGCTCTGTTGCCGGTTGGCATGTTGAGCACCAGCATTGGCTTAACCAATACCTTAAACTTAGAAGCGTTCTACCAGTACGAGTGGGACAACACGAAACTGGACGGCTGTGGTACTGACTTCTCAAGTGTTGATATCATCGGCGGCCCTGGCTGCGGTAAAGTGACACTGAACCCACAGTTAGTACCAGGCGACCCAGACAGCTACTTAAGTGACTTTGAGTCGGTACAATCTGGCGCTTATATTGGCAGCAACCCTACGCTGGAAGCTTCAGACAGCGGCCAATGGGGTGCTAACCTGCGTTACTACTCAATGGACTTAGACACAGAATTTGGTGTTTACTACCTGA
>NZ_DFTS01000075.1:0-33703 GCF_002383015.1 Idiomarina sp. UBA4206 | reverse complement strand
AATGGTGTTTACTACCTGAACCTGCATAACAACACGCCAATTATTTCGGCGTACAACTGGACAGTGGACCCGCGTCCATTCCAGCAAGCGGCAGGCGCAGCGGGCCAACAACTTGGCTATACCTGGTCAACGCCTAATGGTTACCCGATAGACGGACCTCGTCTGGTTATCGAATATCCGGAAGACACCAGTGTCATCGGTTTAAGCTTCAGCACTAATTTAGGCCTTTGGTCTGTTGGCGGTGAGTACAGCTACCGCGACGGTGTGCCGGTACAAATTAACACTACCGAAATTTTAACCGCCGGTTTGCGTCCAAATGTGCCAAGCACCTTTGCTGACCGCGTTAACAACGCCGAACTGGGTGAATTAGCTCACGGCTACGACCGTATGGACGTCAGCCAGGCACAGGTTAGCTTTGTGCGCTTTGTTGACCGTCTGTGGGGTTCTGACCGCATGACCTTTGTGGGTGAAATTGCCACTAACCAGGTGCATGATTTACCGGGTCTGAACGAACAACGCTACGGTCGTTTACCGCTGTATGGTAAGTGCTTAAGTGCCGAAGACACTGGTGCACCAGCCGACATGAACTGCGACGGCTTTGTCACTTCAAACTCGTGGGGCTACCGTACCCGCTTCCAGTTTGAATACAAAGACATTTGGCAGGGCTGGGGTTTAACGCCTGTGGTTCAGTTTAACCACGACGTTAATGGTTACTCACCAAACAGCAACTTTATTGAAGACCGTAAGTCGCTGGGCGTTAACTTAGTAGCGGATTACCTGTCTACTTACAAAGTCAGCCTGGGTTACACCACCTTCACCGGCGGTGACTACGATGCGACTACTGACCGTGACTATGCGTCAGTCAGCTTCTCTTACGCGTTCTAATACATTGATTCACACCGTGAATCACGATAAAACCGTCTCTACCGAGGCGGTTTTTTATTTTCCGGGGGAACAACAATGAAAAAATGGATAATTGCGGCAGCCGCACTGGCCTTGTCAGGCACAGCAGCAGCCCAGGAAAAGTTTGAATTAGAAGACGTATTCACGCTGGAATACGCATCCTCGCCGACCATTCACCCCAGCGGTGAATGGACTGTGTTTGTGCGTCAGTCCATGGACATTAACAACGACCGTAAAGTAGGCCGTTTATGGGCCAGCCTGCCCGACGGCGACATTCGTCCGTTAACCGGTGAGCAGGGCAGCGAAAGCCAGCCAGTCTGGTCACCCAGTGGTGATCGCTTAGCCTATGTCTCTACCGAAACCGGTTCACCGCAAGTGCATATCTACTGGGTAGACTCCGGCGACAGCGCGGTTGTTACACAGCTGACTCAAGCACCGTCAGGCTTAAGCTGGTCACCCGACGGCAGCCAAATTGCTTTTTCCATGTTCACGCCAAAATCAAAGCCGGATCCGGTCAGCTTACCGGGCAAACCCGAAGGTGCTAACTGGACCGAAGCGCCTAAGTACGTCGACAAAGATAACTACCGCTTCGACGGTGGTGGCTACGCAAAAGACGGCCATCAGCAAATTTACGTTATGCCCGCAACCGGTGGTTCGCCACGTCAGCTCACCGACGACGAATTTAACCACGGCGGACAGCTGGCCTGGTCACCCGACAGCAAGCACATTTTCTTTTCGGCGAACCGTCGCGACGACGCTTTCCGCCAGCCTGTTAACAGTGAAATTTACCGTCTGACCTTAAGCAGCAAAGAAATTTCAGCGGTGACCGACCGTAATGGCCCGGACAGCTCGCCAAAAGTTTCGCCAGACGGCGAAAAAATTGCCTTTACCGGTTATGACGACACGAAAATGAGCTTTCAGGCGGCTAAACTCTATGTCATGGCGTTGGACGGCTCCAATGTGCAATTACTGGCTGACGATTTAGACCGCAGCGTTACCGGGTTTTCCTGGGATACCGACAGCCAGGGCATTTATTTCACCTACGACAACAATGGCGTTGGCCAGCTGGCACGTACCAACTTAAACGGCGAATACAAGAACCTAACCGACCGCGTTGGTGGGTTGTCGTACAGTCGGCCATACGGCGGTGGTGACTTCAGTGTTGCCAAGGGTGATCGCATTGCCTTTACCATTTCTAACCCCATGCGTCCGGCCGAGCTGGCGTTATGGGACAGCGGCGACGTTCAGCAGTTAACGCGTTTGAACGAAGACGCATTAGGCCACAAACAATTAGCCAAAGTGGAAGAGATCAACTACAAATCCAGTGTTGACGGTATCGACTTACAAGGCTGGATTGCTTACCCGCCGGGCTTCGACAAAGACAAAGACTACCCGTTAATGCTGGAAATTCACGGTGGGCCGCATACCAATTATGGTCCGCGTTTTGCTGCTGAAATTCAGTTGTTTGCGGCGGCAGGCTACGTGGTGCTGTACACCAACCCGCGCGGCAGCACCAGCTACGGTTCGGACTTTGCGAACGAAATTCACCATAACTACCCAAGCCACGACTACAACGACTTAATGGACGGCGTAGACGCGGTTATCGACAAAGGCTTTATTAACGAAGACGAGCTGTTTGTCACCGGCGGTAGTGGTGGTGGTGTACTCACCGCCTGGATAGTTGGTCATACCGACCGCTTTAAAGCCGCGGTTGTGGCTAAGCCGGTCATTAACTGGTACAGCTTTGTGTTAACCGCCGATATGTACAACTTCTTCTATCAGTACTGGTTCCCGGGTCTGCCGTGGAATCACACCGAGCACTACATGGAGCGTTCGCCTATCAGTTACGTGGGTAATGTGACCACGCCCACCATGCTGCTGACCGGCGAGAACGATTACCGTACGCCTATTTCAGAAACCGAGCAGTATTATCAGGCACTGAAACTCAAAGGGGTGGAGACTGCCATGGTGCGCATTCAGGACTCAGGCCACGGCATTTACGCGCGGCCCAGTAACCTGATGAACAAAGTCGCCTACATCCTGCATTGGTTCGAAAAATACCGCGGGGATAAGTAGCCTAACGGTTTTTATGATACCGGCGGTTCTGCCAAAAGAACCGCCATTGTTCCTTCAGACGAACCCAGCCGCGGCGCTTTGAGGCGTGGCGGTTGGCCACACTAAAAATATCGCTTTCATGGGTGTGGCTGTTGTCCACGGTGTAAGGCAGTAAGCCCAGCACATGAGCCCCGGTTTCCCATTGCCATTGCATATCCACATCTACCGGGCGGAAAAACGGCACCCGCGACAACAATTTCTTAGCCCCCTGACGACTTACCAGATACGCACAGGCACCCATCGGTGGTTTCTCGTAATCCACCAATTGAAACTCACCAAAGGTTTCCAGTGGCTGCGACTCCTTTGGCCTGAACGGCTGCGCCAGTTTAATTAAATCCCATTGAGCAAAACGGCTGTCAGCCAACGCCGCCAACGGCTTTTGCAACTGAGCAAACAGCGGATCCAGCACAATGTCATCTTCCAGAATAATCGCAGCGTCGTGTTCGCTTTCCAGAAAGGTTTTCCAGGCTTTGCGGTGGCTCATGTAACAGGCAATTTCGCCCATGGTCAGGTCGTAATTGTAGCGCTCGGTGTTCAACTGGTGGCTGTACACCGCGTTCACTTCGCTGTTAGAAACCGCGCGGCCATCCACCGCCGATACTCGTTCAAAGTCCAGGTTCAGTTCCGCCATGGCTTTTTTCACATCGTCAAGACGGTGGCCGGAGCGGTCTAGATTAATTAAATAAATAGGTAAACACGGCATATTAGCGCTCTGATTTTTCGACATCGTCACCGCGCTTCCGGCGGTAAGCGCGCTCGTACAATTTAGCTTCGGTCAGGAAAAAATGAAACGCGTCGATGTTGGCTTTAATAAAGCCGCGCCACCCGGCTAAAAACATGCGGCGAATAAAGTAAAACTTAATAAACATCAGCGGGAATATCAGCAGTACACGCGCCAGGCTGCAGTGCCTGCCGCGCTCTTCCCGCTGTTTTGCCTTTAGCAACGAGTATTTGTTCAGCTTGTCCATATAGCCTTGAGCCGAATCATAACCGTAGTGTTTAACGTCAATAGGCAAGTGCGCCAGTGGCGGCTCTACCTCAATATGCTCATGCACCTTGGTCGACGTATTCCACTGCGACTTCGACTTACGATACACCCGGCGGAAACGATGATGCCGATGGTAAGGCAGCGAGTGCCCCATAAAAATGTCGTCGTGCGCCAAGTAAATGCCGTTAATATCGCCTTTGGCAATACGCTGCTGTATTTGCTCAAAAGCGCCTTCCGGCAGTACTTCGTCACCGTCCAGGTTAATCACCCAGTCGTTACGGCATTGCTCTAAAGCAAAAGCCTTTTGTCTGGCGTAACCTAGCCAGTCCTGATGAATAATGCGGGCACCGTGTTTTTCGGCAATGCTGAGTGTGTCATCGGTTGAGCCCGAATCCACCAGCACAATTTCGTCAGCGCCTTTTACACTGGCCAATACTTCGTCCAGGTGGCGACCTTCGTTTAACGTAATTAAATAAACACTGACTTTAGGTAACTGACTTTGCTCAGACATAGGTAACCTTGCGCATCTTTAGTTGAGAATCAGGATCATATCGTTTTATCATACAAAAACAATAACAACGGAAACATCCATATGCCCTGGAGCGATCTCCTAGCCGAAGAAAAACAAAAGCCCTATTTTCAGGAACTGTGGCAGCGTGTTGAACAGGCGCGTCAGCAAAGCGTGGTGTACCCACCAAAAGAAGACGTGTTTAACGCACTAAAGCTGACCGAACCCGAGAACATTAAAGTGGTTATTTTAGGGCAGGACCCCTACCACGGACCGGGGCAGGCACACGGTTTAAGCTTTTCAGTGCCCGAAGGCGTTAAGTTTCCGCCCTCGCTGCGCAATATGTTCAAAGCCATCGCTATGGACTACCCCGACACCGTATTGCCAAAACACGGCGACCTGACCCGTTGGGCAGAGCAGGGTGTGTTACTGCTCAATACCGTGCTCACCGTAGAGCAGGGCAATGCACACAGTCACGCCAGCTGGGGCTGGGAAACCTTTACCGATACGGTCATTAGTAAAGTGTCAGAAGCCACCGAGCATGTCGTATTTTTGCTGTGGGGCTCACACGCCCAAAAGAAAATACCGCTTATCGACGGTGACAAACACCATATCCTGACCGCACCACATCCGTCGCCCTTATCGGCTCATCGCGGCTTCTTCGACGCCAACCACTTTCGCAAAACCAA
Organism: Idiomarina sp. UBA4206; assembly: GCF_002383015.1. Lineage (NCBI taxonomy): Bacteria > Pseudomonadati > Pseudomonadota > Gammaproteobacteria > Alteromonadales > Idiomarinaceae > Idiomarina > Idiomarina sp. UBA4206. The sequence goes on along the minus strand of NZ_DFTS01000075.1, from coordinate 28,500 downwards.
TGACTATTTGCAGGAACACGGGCGACAGCCTATTAAGTGGGCGTGACGTCAAGCTACGCATTAAATAAAAAACACTAAAAACTAGATTTTAAAAGCGCCAAATACTAGAATTGAAGAACACTAAAAACTAGATTTAAATAAAAATGGCTAGAACTCATGAATGAGTCTTCATCTAAATTAGCTCAAGCATTAACGACTCTCAAGTCTATTCAAGACAATGGGCATCAAGTTATACGCTCAAATCAGCTATCCAGAACTGAACGCGAAACTCTAATAAAATACGGGTTTCTGCGTTCTATTATGCGTGGTTGGTATGCAGCCTCGCAGCCCGATGAGAAGCCAGGAGATAGCACGCCCTGGTACACTTGCTTCTGGAGTTTTTGCGCAGAATATTTAGACAATCGTTTTGGTCAGCAATGGGCGTTATCTCCGGAACAGTCGCTCGCGCTTCATATTGGTGACAGAACAATACCGGCTCAACTGCTGGTGAGATCGCCAAAAGCAACGAATAACAGTATAGAATTACCCCATAAGACATCGATTCTGGAAGTTCAGTTAAAGTTGCCTGAGCAAGCGCATCTGACGACATTAAGTGGCTTGAGAGTCTACACACTGGCGGCGGCACTGGTGTACAGCTCACCTAAAAATTACACCCAGCATCCCATACAAATGCGTACCGCGCTATCTATGGTCTCCGATGCTTCAGATATTCTTAAGGTACTTATTGTCGGAGGGCACTCGGCAATTGCGGGTCGCCTGGCGGGCGCGTTCCGGAATATTGGTCGTGCCATTATTGCTGATAGTATTATTAATGGCATGGCAGCTAATGATTATCGAGTCAGCGAAACCGATCCGTTTACCGACAAAATCTTAATAGATTTTGGACGGCGTCAACTTTCTCCTTACTCTAATCGCATTCGCCTTATGTGGTCAGAAATGCGTAACGACGTTATTAATCTGTTCCCGGAACCGAGCTCAAAACCTGCCGATATTAATAATATTTTGGAAAAAATAGACGAACAATTTGTCAGCGATGCTTATCACTCATTATCCATTGAAGGCTACCGGGTAACGGAAGAGCTTATTGAGCTTATCCATTCTGGAAAGTGGGATCCCAACACATCGGGTGAATCGAAAAAGCATTTAGATGCAATGGCGGCAAAAGGTTACTGGAATGCTTTTCAGAAAGTTAAAGAAACAATAACATCAGTGTTAAACGGAGCTAACCCGGGCGAAGCTCTGGAAAGAGTGCACGGAGACTGGTATCTGGCACTTTTTTCGCCGAGCGTAGCTGCCGGCATTGTCAGCCAGCAAGACCTTGCTGGCTATCGCTCAGGCCCCGTTTTTATACGAAACTCGATGCATACACCGCCAGATAAAGAAGCGGTGCGAGATATGATGCCCACGCTTTTTGACTTACTTATCGAAGAAGAAAGCGTTGCCGTACGTGCTGTTTTAGGTCATTTCATCTTTGTGTTTATTCACCCTTACTTCGACGGTAACGGCCGAATAGGGCGTTTTATTATGAACCTAATGCTGGCATCCGGCGGCTACCCATGGACTGTCGTTCCTGTTGAAAAGCGTAGCGATTATATGCATGCACTGGAAGCCGCCAGCGTTAAACAAAATATAAAACCTTTTGCCGAATTCCTCGGTAGGTTGGTTAACACCTCTGATTAGCGCCGTAGCGCTCCCGAATCTTACCGGCTAACGCCGCACGTGCATCGGGCTCCCCATGCATTAACCGTATGCGCTTAACCGGTTCTTCGGTGGCGTCAATAAAGTCCAGCAGCTCCTGCTGGTCGGCGTGGGCTGAGTAGCCGCCTAAGGTATAAATACCCGCTTTAATCCAAATGCGCTGATGGTCTAATTCTACATAGCCGCCTTTAGGGCCGTAAGTCTGAATATCGCGCCCCGGCGTACCCGCCGCCTGATAGCCCACAAAAAGCACATCGGTGCGCGAGTCTGGCAGTAAAGCTTTTAAGTAATTGAGCATGCGCCCGCCGGTACACATACCGCTGGCGGCAATAACAATGCAGGGGTCGCCGCTGATTTTTAAATAATTCACCACGCGCTCATGGTCACTGTGGTCGTCTACCGTCATCATGCGATCGAAGTTTAACGGATGCCGGTCTTCTTCTACCCGAGCCAGTGCCTCTTCGTCCCACAACGCCTTCATGGCTCGGTACTGTTTGGTAAATTGCGCGGCCAGTGGCGAATCTAAAATAACCGTCATTTTGTGCCATACGGCATCCGCTACCCCAGTCTCCGCTTCCTTAGCCCTTGCTTTATGAATAATGTCTTCTAACTCGTACAAAAGCTCTTGCGTACGACCAATACTAAACGCCGGAATTAAAATAGTGCCTTTGTTCTCTACACAACGCTCAACCACCGACTTGAGGCGTTGTTCGCGGTCAAGGCGTGACTCGTGGTTTTTGTCTCCGTAAGTGCTTTCCAGTAACAGAAAATCAGCGCGCTCCAGCGGGGTAGGGTCGGGCAGCAACGGCGTATTTTTACAGCCTAAGTCACCTGAGAACACCACACGGTAGTGGGTACTCACATTCTCAATTTCCACATAAGACGACCCCAGAATATGGCCTGCCTGACGAAAGCGCAGTTTAAAGCGCTCCGCAGCAAAGTCGGCAGGCAGTTCTAACCAATCATCGTACTCCACCGGCTGTAGCTGGCGCTGCAGGCGAGTCACTACTGCATCAATAATTTCGGCGTTGCGGGTTAAGCCTACTTTCAAGGCGTCTTCAATAACCAGCGGCAACAAATGGGCGGTAGCTTTCGTGCAGTACATAGGACCGGAAAAGCCGGCAACCAACAACCAGGGAATGCGGCCCACGTGGTCAATGTGGCAGTGGGTCACCACCAACGCCTGCACCTTAGTAATATCGAAATCAATTTCTTGGGTGTTTGAGTCCGCGCCTGAACCCGAGGTCTCCGCCCCTTGAAACAGCCCGCAGTCAATTAAAAGTGAGTGGTCACTGTCTAACAACAGCTCGTGGCAAGAGCCCGTAACGCCTTCAAATGCGCCGTGGTGTATTACGTCCATGTGTTGGTTCCGTCTTGTTAAAACAGCCAGACTACAAAAAACGGCGGAAAAGCGCTATCGGACAAAAGGGTGATATTGGATCATTCCAAATAACCGAGGTCTTTAAGTTTACAGTAGGTTATCTTTTTTAATAACTAACTGTAGACCTTATTGGTTAATTGGTATACATTAGGTTATTAAATTTATTAACCTAATGCATACCTATGAGCACACATCAGTTGAAAGGTAAGTTACATGCGTTGCAAAAATATACACATCATGCGCTTGTATCTATGCCACAATTTAAGATGTTAATGCCAGAATATTCAGACGATGCACTAAAAGTCCGTCTAAATTACCTGGTAAAAAAAGGCGTCCTTCAAAAGGTTTGTCGGGGAGTATGGGCTTTTCCTGAAAGCCACTATTACCACTCGACGAGTATTTTGCACTTACCGCATTTGGTGCGGCCATCAAGCCTTAATTACCTCAGTTTGGAATCTGTACTCAGCAAATATAGCGTTATTAGTCAGCAGATGTTTGATTATGCCACTGTAATGACAACGGGGCGGAGTGGGACATTTAAAACTCCACTTGGGACGCTTGAGCTTACACATACTAAGCGTGACCCAATGGCAATCACTAATGAGACGTACCCATTAGATGACTACCCACTGAGAGAAGCGACAATAAAGAGAGCGTACTTAGATTTGAAAAACGTCGGACGAAATCTCGAATTGGTTGACCAGGATGCTTTAAGTGAAGCGATTACAAGACAAGGAAGTGATAACTATGAACATTAAATCTCTAGCGCAAAAAATTTGTTGCTCTAGCCCTGCGCCGTTCGATTAAAGCACGAGATGTTTGGGATATTGCCTGGCTAAATCAGCGTAATGTACAGGTAGATGCGGAGTTAGTTCGAACCAAGTTTCAGGACTATCATCAAACTACCGGTTTTGAAGCACTTTCCGGGCGGTTACAAGAACTACCTTCTTATATGGCTTCAGGTGATTTTGAGCAGGAAATGCGGCGCTTTCTACACTCATCAACGGTCGCTAACAGTATCGAGCAGGACGGTTTTATCGACTATCTTACCGATACCGTGATCCGAATGGGCGACCAGTTGTTACGAGAGCAAAGTGGTGGGTCACCGGAATTTAAGATGTAAGCTAAGGAACTAACCGCTTAAAATATCATCAATTACTAACAATAAAGCCGTTGTAGGATAAGAGCTACGTGCGGTATCATACCCGCTTGATCAAAATTATCCGCACCACCGGCCTATGGGAACCGCAACCCATGGGCGGTAGCGTGCCTGAAGGCCCAATAATGACAAACGATACTCATAACTACGACCCTCAACGGCATTCGGATTACCAAGACGACGAAATTGACCTGCGCGAGCTGTTTGGCATTATCTGGCAGGGCAAATGGTGGATTATTGCCATTACTTTTGTGTTCGCCGTGGGCTCGGTTATTTACTCATTAAGCCTGCCGAATATTTATAAGTCAGAGGCAACTTTAGCACCGACCGAAGAAGCCAGCGGTGACGGACTCTCACAAATGGCCGGCCAATTAGGTGGCCTGGCGAGCTTGGCAGGTGTTAACTTAGGCGGAAATAGCACTGATAAAACCACCATTGCACTCGAAATTTTGAAGTCTCGAGCGTTCATCAAAAGCTTTGTTGAAAAATACGACATACTGCCAGAGCTTATGGCAGTGGAAGAGTGGAACCGCGGCACCGGCATTGTATTCAATAACGAACTCTATAACCCGGACACCAAGGAATGGGTTAGAGAAGTTGAACCACCTAAGCAACCAGCGCCATCGAGTTGGGAATATGTAAGAGTATTCAGAGACCAGGTGCTGGAAGTTAGTAAAGACGACACAACCGGCCTCGTAACAATAGCAGTAAACCATCAGTCACCGGAAGTTGCCGAGCAATGGGTAGGGTGGTTGATTGAAGAGATAAACAACCACATGCGCGAACGTGACATTCAGGAAGCACAGCGGAGTCTGGAATATTTAGACAAAGAACTGCAGAGCACTTCGTTAAGTGACATGCAGCAGGTGTTCTATCAGCTAATAGAAAGGCAAACACAAACCATTATGCTGGCGAATGTGCGCCCTGAGTACATTTTCCAAACGCTAGATCCAGCTGTAGTGCCGGAACAAAAAGCCAAACCATCGCGTGCGCTAATATGCATTATTGGTACCTTCTTAGGTGGCTTTTTAAGTGTTGGTTTTGTGTTAGTTAGAAACATATTTAAAAAAGAAGACTAATCTTATTTTTTTCCATTTTCAGAGTAAGTGGTAATCCTGTGAAAGATTTCAAAAATGAACTAGTTGAATTATTAAACAATAAAAAGGCCAAGATAGGTATCTTAGGCTTAGGTTACGTAGGTCAGCCGTTAGCACTTCGCTACAGTGCACTAAACTATAAAACAATTGGTTTTGATGTTGACGAAACAAAAGTGAATGAACTTAACACTGGTCACAGCAGCATAGAACATATCAGTGACGAGGCCATGAAAGCTGCGGTTGATAATGGTTTTGAAGCCACTACCGACTTTGAGCGAGTGTCTGAATGTGATGCTCTTATATTGTGTGTACCGACGCCACTGAATAAATATCGAGAACCGGATATTAGCTATGTGACTCGTACCACTGACATGATGGTTCCCTATTTGCGGAAAGGCCAGGTCGTGTCCTTAGAGAGTACGACTTACCCGGGGACTACAGAAGAAGAACTTTTACCAAGAGTTGAGAAAAACGGTTTAAAAGTAGGAAAAGACATTTTCTTGGCATATTCACCCGAACGTGAAGACCCCGGCAATCCGGACTTTAATACACAGACAATCCCTAAAGTAGTCGGTGGTCACACACCTGCCTGCCGGGAAGTTGGAGTGGCGCTTTACAAGCAAGCAATAGATAAAGTAGTCCCCGTAAGCTCTACAAAAGCAGCTGAATTGACAAAGCTGCTAGAAAATATTCATCGGGCGGTCAATATCGGCTTAGTCAATGAAATGAAGATTGTTGCTGACAGTATGGGGATTGATATTTTCGAAGTAGTCGATGCCGCTGCAACGAAACCCTTTGGGTTTACTCCATACTACCCTGGACCAGGTTTAGGTGGTCACTGCATTCCTATCGACCCATTCTATTTAACCTGGAAAGCACGAGAGTATGGTTTAAATACACGCTTTATCGAGCTTTCAGGTGAAGTTAACCGCGCAATGCCTGAGTATGTCGTTAACAAATTGATGGACGGTTTAAATAAACATCAAAAATCTCTTAATGGTAGCCGAATTCTGGTTTTGGGTATTGCATATAAGAAGAACGTTGATGACATGCGCGAGTCTCCATCTGTAGAAATTATGGAATTATTACGCGACAAGGGCGCTGAAGTTGCCTATAGCGACCCCCACGTTGCAACGTTCCCTAAAATGCGTGAGCACAGTTTTGATTTAGATAGCACTGAATTAACACCAAAAAACTTGCAAAGTTTTGACGCCGTCATTTTGGCGACGAACCACGATAAATTTGACTACGATTCCATTTATGAAAATGCTCGGCTGATTATTGATTCTCGTGGACAGTATAGAGGCTTAAACGGAAAGGTAATAAAGGCATAATGGATACTCTAAGCAACAACTCTCAGAAGAATTTTGCACTTGTTGGGGCTGCTGGCTACATTGCTCCTCGCCACATGAAAGCCATTAAGGAAACGAACAATCATTTAAGTGTTGCTTACGATACAAATGACTCAGTCGGCATTATTGATAGCATTTCACCTGAGAGTGAGTTTTTTACGGACTTTGAGCGTTTCTATGAACATGCCTGGCGTTTAAAAAGAAATGATACAACAAAGCTAGATTATGTATCGGTATGTTCGCCTAACCACATGCATGCGCCACATATTGCCGCAGGCTTGCGCTTGGGGTGCGATGTTATTTGCGAAAAACCGTTGGTACCAACGTCTGAAGATTTAGATGAATTGAAGATAGTGGAGCAAGAAACAGGCAAGAAAGTTTATAACATTCTTCAGTTACGACATCATCCGGCTATTCTTGAATTACGCGATAAAGTATCTAACGTCGTTAAGCCTGAAAAGCACGAGGTAGAGCTGACTTACATTACGTCGCGCGGTAAGTGGTATTTAGAAAGCTGGAAAGGCGATCCAAGAAAGTCATTCGGCGTAGCTACGAATATCGGTGTTCACTTCTTCGATATGTTGCACTTTATTTTTGGTAAGTTACAAAAAAACGTGCTGCATTATAGTGATGAACTAAAAGCATCCGGCTATTTAGAATATGAAAAAGCGCGTGTGAAATGGCTGCTTTCAATTGATGCTAGTGACTTGCCAGATGACATAAAAGGCAAACAGCCTACATACCGTACCATTAACTGTGACGGTGACGAACTGGAATTCTCAGGCGGCTTTACTGACCTTCACACGGTTAGCTATCAAGAAATACTTGCGGGCCGTGGTTATGGAATAGAAGATGCTAGGCATTGTGTTGAAACCGTTGAAGCCATCCGGTCTCAGCAGGCCCAAAATGCACAGCCTGAAGAAGCACACCCGATGCTTAAGCAACTGCTGAAAGGTTAGGAGTTATTCATGAACTACTTTAAACACGACTCTGCGATTGTAGACGACGGTGCTGAAATAGGTGAAAGCAGCCGAGTGTGGCACTTTGTGCATGTCTGTGGCGGTGCAAAAATAGGAAAAGGTGTTTCGCTAGGGCAGAATGTGTTTGTTGGTAATAAAGTAGAAATTGGTGACCACTGCAAAGTACAAAATAACGTGTCAGTTTACGACAACGTTTATTTAGACGAAGGGGTTTTTTGTGGACCTAGCATGGTTTTCACCAATGTTTACAACCCTCGTTCTCTTATAGAGCGTAAAAATGAATATAAAGACACCTATGTTAAAAAAGGCGCTTCATTAGGGGCAAATTGCACCATAGTTTGTGGTGTCACTATTGGTGAGTATGCCTTTATAGGTGCTGGAGCTGTGGTTAATAAAGATGTTCCTGCTTATGCGCTAATGGTTGGAGTACCAGCAAAGCAAATTGGCTGGATGAGTGAGTACGGAGAACAATTAGACTTGCCACTTTCCGGTAAAGGCTCCGTAAAATGCTCTCATACAGGTGCCACTTACACTTTAAAAGACAATACACTGACGAAAGGTTAGTAAAAAGTATGCAATTTATAGATTTAGCGGCTCAGCAAGCGCGAATAAAAGACAAAATTGATGCAGGAATGGCACGTGTTCTGGCTCACGGAAAATATATATTGGGGCCCGAAGTGCAGGAGCTAGAAGAAAAGCTTACAGCATATACAGGCGCAAAGTACTGCATAACAGTGGCAAATGGCACCGATGCGTTGCAAATTGCGCAAATGGCACTTGGAATTGGCCCTGGCGACGAGGTAATTACGCCTGGCTTTACATATATAGCAACGGCTGAGACGGTAGCCTTATTAGGAGCAAAGCCAGTCTATGTGGATATAGACCCCAAAACGTATAATATTGACCCAAGCTTAGTAGAAGCGGCTATTAGCGAAAAAACCAAGGCTATTATCCCAGTCTCTTTATATGGACAGCCTGCCGACTTCGACCGTATTAATGAAATTGCTAATAAATATAATATTCCTGTTATTGAAGATGCGGCTCAAAGCTTTGGTGCAACTTATAAAGGCAAGAAGTCGTGCAACTTGAGCACCATAGCTTGTACAAGTTTTTTCCCGAGCAAACCACTGGGTTGTTACGGGGATGGTGGTGCAATATTTACTAACGATGAAGAGTTAGCCGCCGTTATGCGTCAGATAGCTCGTCACGGACAGGATCGCCGTTACCATCATATTCGAGTTGGTGTAAATAGCCGTTTGGATACGTTACAAGCTGCCATTTTACTGCCTAAACTAGAAATACTCGATAACGAAATTGAACTGCGTAATACTGTTGCTGAGAATTACACGGAGCTTTTGAGTGAGGCAGGAGTTAATTCAACACCATTGGTAGAGCCTCACAACACATCGGCGTGGGCGCAATATACTATCCAAGTAGACAACAGAAGCGAAGTTCAGCAAAAGTTAAAGAGCGAAGGAATACCAACAGCAGTGCATTATCCCATTCCTTTGAATAAGCAGCCGGCAGTCGAAAACAAGTTATCGAATCTTAGTGTCGGTGACACTGTTGCTGAAAAAGTAATTAGCTTACCGATGCACCCCTATCTCAAAGAGTCTGAGGTAAAGAAGATAGTGGGTAGTGCAGTTGTATAACGAAATAAGTAAAACCGTTTTTATAGTGAACAGGAATTTAAATGATTAATCTTAAGAACAAAAAGATTTTTATTACTGGAGGCGCTGGCTTTATAGGGTCAACGCTTATCGGTAAACTAGTTGAAGAAAATGAGATAGTGGCATACGACAGTCTTGATAGGAACACCCTCAAAAATCAGAGCTTTGCCAATCATAAGAATTTGACGCTCGTCGAAGGTAACGTTTTAGATCGCGAACATTTAATAAAAGCGGCTAAAGGTTCAGAAATTTTTGTTCACGCAGCGGCTATAGCTGGTATAGATAATACAGTGAAAAGCCCAGTTCGCACGATGACTGTGAACATGATAGGCACTGCGAATGCATTAGAGGCTGCAAATTCGTCAGGAAGTTGTGAACGATTTCTTGAGTTCTCTACCTCTGAAGTGTTTGGTAGTAGGGCATACCGTGTAGAAGAAGTTGATTCTACGACTACTGGAGCGGTAGGCGAAGCTCGTTGGACATACGCAGTGAGTAAACTAGCTGGTGAACATTTGACACATGCTTATCATCGAGAGCATGGTTTGCCTACTGTCACATTTAGACCGTTTAATGTGTATGGCCCAGGTCAGCTGGGGGAAGGTGCTATCTCGATTATGATTCGAAAGGCACTTAAAAATGAGGATATCTACATTTTTGGCGACGGTTCACAGATAAGAGCTTGGTGCTATGTTGATGACATGGTTGATGCATTAATGCGGGCTTTGACGATGCCTAAGGCAGTTGGAGAGTCTTTTAATATAGGAAATGCACGAGCCGTAACAACAATTTTTGGATTAGCCGAAACGATATGTAGGGTGTTGAATTCAAAATCAAAAATCATATTCCGCGATGCCCTATCTGCGGATATTGAATTGCGAATTCCTAAGGTTGATAAGTCGCAGGAGCTTTTGGGCTTCAAAGCACAGATTGACCTCGAAGAAGGGTTAGTAAAAACAGCTGAGTGGATTGCCAGAAACATGGACGATTTGCCAGAAATGCCTGACATGTTTCTAAGAAAAGAATAATATGATCAAACTATCGCAACCTCAAATTCCGGAAGAAGCAATTTCTGATGTTGTTAGTATTCTGCGAAATGGGCAACTGGTTCATGGGGAATACTGCAATGAATTTGAAAAGGAGTTAGCTGATTACCTTGGTGTGAAACATACCTTATTAGTAAGTAGTGGTACAGCTGCGTTACATGTATCGCTTTTGGCGTTGGGTATCGGTCCCGGTGATGCGGTTATTGTGCCTGACTTTACTTTCACTGCAACAGCTAACGTTGTTGAAATGGCAGGAGCAAAAACGGTTATAGTAGATGTGGAAGAAACGTCTTATAATTTAGACCCTGTTAAGCTTGAAGAGAAAATAAAAAGTTGGAACGGTAGTGAGCAGCTTAAAGCAATTATGCCCGTTTTGGAGTTTGGGAACCCGACTAACTTAAAACGTTACAGAGAAATAGCTAACCATTATGGACTGCATTTGATTGAGGACGCAGCTTGTGCTTTAGGAGCAAGCGATGGTGAGCTTAAAGTTGGTTCTGTTGGGGAGTTAGGGTGTTTTTCTTTTCATCCCAGAAAAACACTCACAACCGGTGAAGGTGGAGCTATTACGACTAATGACTCAGCCCTATATGAACAGGCCTCACTTATTCGAAACCATGGTATGACGAAAACAGATAAAGGAGTTGAGTTTAAGAGAATAGGTCTGAACTATAGGCTAACAAATTTTCAAGCCGCAATAGGACGCCGTATCCTTCCTTCTTTAGATAAATGGATATCCACTCGTGGAGAGTTAGCAAGTTATTATACTGATAGCTTAAAACCTTTAGAGGCAGCAGGAATGCTGAAGCTACCAGAAATTCACGATGGTCATAGTTTACAAACATACATGATTGTACTGAATGAAAAATTCAATCGAGACGATGTGATTGTTGCTCTAAAAGAACGCGGAATCGAAGCAAACCTGGGTGCGCAGAGCATGACGACACTTGGTTTATTTTCAAAAGTGAATGCGCAGAGCTGTTCTGTAGGAAGTAACTTATATCGGAAGGGTTTAGCACTTCCCCTACATGAACACCTTGATTTTGATGATATTTCAAAGGTTGTTGCTTCGCTAATTTGTGAATTAAAGTAAGCTTTCAAGTGAAAATGTTAATTAGATGGTTTATTAAAGGCCTAAGACATAAACGCTTTAATCTAAAAGAAAAGCATTCACGGACTTTGCCGATTGGGGATTATTTATCTGACCGATGGGAAAAAGCCAGATTTTTGGGCTTCGAAGAGGGAGCGAGTATCTATGATTCGTCTTTGGTTTTCGGGGAAGTGTCTGTTGGAAAAAATACTTGGATAGGACCCTTCACCATTCTTGATGGGAGTGGTGGTGGATTAAGTATTGGGTCAAACTGTTCAATATCAGCGGGCGTTCAGATTTATACCCATGACACTGTAAAGCGCTCGATATCGGGGGGACGGGAACCAATAGAAACAGGTAAGACTTATATAGGCTCGGATTGTTATATTGGTCCTAATACCGTCATCCAGAAGGGAGTTACGATTGGGAATAATGTTATAGTTGGTGCAAACAGCTTGGTAAATACAGACATTCCATCTTGGTCTAAGGCACATGGAACTCCCTGTAAAGTAATTGGAAAGATTAACGAGTAAGTGCTTCTACATTACATTAACCTAAGTCGAACTAGTATCAGAAGAATTGCGCATAGCCGGTGTTATTCTAAGTTAAAGTTATGTCGGGCTGAGCGCCCTAAATATTCACTTGTAACCCTCCATGTTTTCGTCGATCTGTGTAAGTCAGTGTTTTTAGAGTAGAACTGGTGAAGATCACCCTTTTCGGCAGTCTTACTATCTATTAATGACCAATGAATATAAGTAAGTGGATCACTGGAATCGAAGAAATAGATCACTGCATCATTTAAAATTGATTTTTGCATGGCTGTAATACTTATTTGTATACAAAGATGAAATCGGCCTTCATTCCAAGTCGAGCATAGATTTTGCCAAGTTTCGATTATTTTAGAAAGCTTTTGGATTCTTCGTTTAAACGTTGATTTAGCTCGCGTTAATCTTCCATATTTGGGTTTTAATCCCCAGGAACTCTTATGAAAGTTCTCGTCTCTAGGCTCGGTAAAGAAAGGGATAAGTGTTTAGTTTGTAGTGTCAGACTAAACCCGAACACTCTTTTAAGTGGTAGTATTACCCTTAACGAAGAGGTGTTCAATGGCAAGAAGACAACGTCGATCATTTAGTCCTGAGTTCAGATATGAGGCCGCTAATTTAGTAGTTGAACAAGGCTACAGCTATGCGGAAGCAAGCCGGGCTGTTGATGTACATGAAAATACGATTAGAAATTGGGTTCAATAGCTAGAAAGTGAACAAAGCGGTCAAACTCCTAAGTCCAGAGCGATGACTGCGGAGCAGCAACGAATACAGGAGCTTGACGCTCGTGTAAATCGGTTAGAGCGGGAAAAATCGATTCTAAAAATACCCCGAGGGCACGACGAGGCTACCGCTCTCTTAATGTCCGTCGACCTGAAATCTACGCGCTGATAGAGCGGTTGAGGGAGCATGAAACGACTGAGTTGGTCTGCTCAGCGATGGGTGTAGGTGTTAGCAGCTTTTATGAGCGTCGAAAACGACGTCAACAAATAGAAACTAAGCGGCGACTGCTGCGGGCTCGTATAAAACGCTTATTCATAAAGTCCCGAAACTTGGCGGAGTACCCCGACTCCCGTCGATATGTTTAAACACGAAGACGTCGTCATGGGACGCTTTAAAGTTGCAGTTTGATGAAAGAGCAAGGCTTAACGAGTAAGCAGCCAGGCCCTCACGCCTATAGGGTTGCTAGACCGAATATCCCGAATAAACTCAACCGTGAGTTTGATGTAGAAGCTTCGAATAGAGTCTGGTGTGGTGATATAACCTATATCTGGACTGGCTCGGGCTGGCATTATGCTGCCGTCGTTATTGACCTGTTTACCTGTCGGGTTATTGGCTAGTCGATGTCGCCTCGCCCTGATGTCGAGCTTGCTACACGTGCGCTGGATATGGCTTATGAAATGCGCGGTAAACCCGAGGGTGTGATGTTCCATAGTGATCAAGGCACTCAATATGGAGCGCGAAAATTCAGGCAAGGGTTATGGCGTTACCAGATAACTAAAAGCATGAGTCGACGCGGGAACTGTTGGGACAATAGTCCAATGGAGCTAGTATTTAGAAGTTTAAAGTCTGAGTGGATGCCGGCAACTGGTTATTGTTCAGCAATTGAAGCAAAACGAGATGTCAGTTACTTCCTTATGAACTATTACAACTGGGAACGACCGCATCAATTTAATGATGGTATACCACCGGCTAAAGCAGAGAAATTAGCTAAAAAGGTGTCCGGGTTTTGTTGACCACTACAATTATTAATTTGCGTTGGGGCTTAATGTTGGGGCGAAAAGTAAGATTAGTAACATGTTAGTAACTAATCCCCCTTTGCAGTATGACTTTATACGAGCATTGTAATTTTAGAATGAATTAAAAAATTATTTTTATTAAGAGTGGAAATTTATGTCTCCCAGTCAAAGTAAAAGTCCATTCTATTTTAAGTAGTTGTATTCTATTAGAAGTATAGAAATAGGATTAAGGTAATTATTAGTATGAAAAGTATTATTAAAATCGGTATTAGCATAATTCAAAAAATAATTGTTTATATTGGATTTTTCTTTAATAGCTTTTTCAATAATAAGAAAGATCAACTTTGGGTTGTAGCCGGGGTGGAAGTTGCGTCTATGCTTAAAACCATGAGTGACTCGATTCCAAATTCTGTTTCTGTAAACTTCGGCGAAAATAGATTTTACGACTTTACTTACACTTACTCTTTTGGTTGCCAACCTTTCAAATTTATGTTGTCTTTAATACATAGACCATGGTTGCTAGGAAAGTTGACAACTCAGCGATCAAACTTTTTATATATAGGAGGTGCTGGGTTTCTCCATTTTCCTGAAGATGGGAGGGACTGGGAATTTCGTTTTTTAAAGTCTCATGGAGTGAAGTTAGTGTGTTATTTTACTGGAAGTGAAATTCGTTCATTCGATTTACTTAATCAGTATTCTCAAGAGAACGAAATAGATGTTATAACGACTTATCAAGCGTATGCTTCACCAGGAATTGACTCAAAAAAAAATGAACAATACAGAAGGTTGCTTGGAGTATCAGCTGATAAGTATGCAGATTTTATTTTCAACCCACCTATAGATCAAATGGCTTACATTAGTAGACCAACACTCCCATACTTTTACTTTGTAAAGCGTGAGTACTTTAAGCAAAACATAGAAAAGTTTAATGACTTGAGTAAAGTGATAATAGTACATGGACCTTCTTCTCCTTTGATTAAAGGAACACCAATAGTTAGAGCCGCCATAAAAAAGCTTAAAGAAGAAGGGTATAACTTTGAGTATAGGGAACTAATTGGTATACCTCATAAAGAAATGTTAAGAAGTTTGAGTGAGGCACATATTGTTTTAAACCAGTTTTATGCGTTTGTTCCTGGAGTGCTTACTATGGAAGCTTTAGCAAATTACTGTGCTGTCTTGACTTCTGCAGATCCGGAAATTGAGACTTCTCTACCTAGAAATTGTAAAAATGCCTGGAAAGTCACTCCATATTGGAAAGTATACGAAAACCTTAAATCAATGTTGGATGATCCAGTCATGATTAAAAATTACGCTGATGCTGGTTACGAGTGGGCTCTTGAAAACTGTGAGGAGGGTAAGGCCTTGGAAAGCTTTTTAAAAATCATTCAATCACCGTTGTAATGATCAAGTCTTTCTTTAAAAGTTCGATTTTTTATATTTTTTCGACTCTATTGACTAAAGGAGTCGGCTTTTTACTGTTACCTATTTACACGGGGTATCTTAGCGTTGCGGAGTACGGAACATTAGATTATTTACTAATTATTGGGACGTTTTTAGCGGTAGTTTTACCGCTAGAAGTTAGTCAAGGGCTGCATAGGTTTTTACCTGAGAAAATTGACGATCCAGGCGTTATAACTAGCTATTACTCGACGGGGTTTTGGTTTACAACCTCAGTGTATATTGTTTTCTCTGTCTTTTGCTCAGTTTTCTCCAAGTCATTATCTGACTTAGTTCTGGGAACCTCTGAAACGTACCTTTTAATTATAATCGCAAGCTGGATGTATACTTGTAATTCCTTAGTATACTTAGCCACCTCGTTATTGAGGTCAAAACTGAATCCTTTTAAATCCACATTACTTTCTATACTGTCAGCATTAACTACGGCGTTAGTTGCTAGTTATGCGCTAATAATTCTTGACTTGGGTGTGGAAGGAGTATTGGGCGCGATGCTTATTGGAAGTTTGATAAGCGTATTGTTGTCTATATGCCTCACTTATCGAAACTTAGCAATAACTTTTGATATGAGAAAATTAAAAGTATTGTTGAAGTTTTCTTTGCCACTGGTTCCGTCCTCTATTTCCGTGATCGCCGCGATGTATGTTGATAGATTAGTTATCAAAGATATCTTAACGTTGGACGACCTAGGTCAATACGCTTTTGCTAGTCGGATCGCTATGGTAGCGTCACTTGTAATGGTTGGATTTCAACAAGCTCTTAGCCCTTTAATTTACCGTTCTTATAGACGGAAGGAAACAGCATTTGACATCGCTAAGCTATTTTGGTTTTTTATTGCCGTATCAATAGTCGCGACTTTAGGTTTATTTCTAAGTAGGTTTTATTTACTGGATATTTTAGGTAATGATGATTACAAAGAAGCAGCTGCTCTTATAACGCCACTCTGTATATCTGTATTAGTTTCATCTTGTTACCTTTTCTTTCCTGGATTGTCGATAGCCAAAAAGAGTAATTTGATAGCGATAATAACTGTTTTAGGAGCGTTAATGAACTTAGGTTTAAATTATTTTCTTATACAAGAAATTGGATTAATCGGAGCCGCATATTCTAGTGTTTTCTCAGCAGCTGTTACCGCATTAACTTATGCAATAATATCTAACAGGTATTATAGAGTTCCTATTTTTAAAGTTCGAGTATTTTAAACCTTCTATGAAAAATAGTAAATTAGAATAATCTTTTCAATACGTTTAAGTTAGGCCTTTAATATCTGAGTTATTCATCTAACTTAATAAGTTAATTGCTCAGTTAGTTCTTGCTGATTAGTGGTTTATGCTTGTTTTTATAATAACTATTATTAACTTTTCGCAATATTGAAGAAATTAGGGTTTAAGAATAATTGCATTACTTCTAAATGCTAAATATTAAGATCTTCACCAACTGATAACTAAAATTTTAGAATAAAAATTATATTAGAGAATATTTGGCTATGATATTGGTGAAATGGAAAATTGCTTTATTATTTAAGGTCTTATAGTAATTTTCATTTATATAAAAGAATCCAATTCAGTATAGTCTTAAGGAAAGCTATGTTAAAAATACTAACTATCATAGGCGCTAGACCTCAATTCATCAAAGCTAGTGTTGTGTCTAAGATTATAATGGAAACTGAAAAAATATCTGAAGTTATCGTCCATACAGGACAACACTTTGATAAGAATATGAGTGAAGTTTTTTTCGATCAGCTTTGTATTCCTCGCCCAAACTATGGATTAGATATTAATGGACGAAGTCATGGTGACATGACCGGTCAAATGTTAATAGATATTGAAAAAGTCTTACTGCAAGAAAAACCGGACCGTGTAATGGTATATGGGGATACCAATTCAACTTTGGCGGGAGCTTTGGCAGCCGCTAAACTGCATATTCCTGTGGTTCATGTCGAAGCAGGTTTGCGGAGTTTCAATATGAAGATGCCAGAGGAAATAAACCGCGTTGTAACTGATCGTATGAGTGATATCTTGTTTTGCCCTACCCAAACTGCGGTTAATAATTTAGATAATGAAGGCTACCCTTTTGTAGTGACTAGCGGCGGAAGACAGCGAATAGAGAAAGTAGGTGATGTTATGCAAGACTGCGCTGAATTATTTGCTACTCGAGCCCATGCGCCGGAATCGTTTAAGATAGATGGCGAATTTATTTTAGCGACCATTCATAGGGCAGAGAACACTGATTATCCTGAACGCTTAAAAAAAATCTTTTCCGCCTTAAATGAAGTTGCGAATACTACACCTGTGGTACTACCTATTCATCCACGTACCCGAGCCAGTATTAGCGAACTAAATTTGGATACAAGAAAGCTCACTTTGATTGACCCTGTCGGGTACTTAGAAATGCTTTGGTTACTTAAACATTGTGGCTTGGTAGTTACGGATAGTGGAGGTTTGCAAAAAGAAGCGTTTTTTATGGGCAAAGCCTGCGTAACGGTGCGCGAACAAAGTGAGTGGGTAGAGTTAATTGAGGTTGGAGCCAATGAATTAGTAGGTGTCGATAAGATAGAAATTTTAAATTCAATAAGTAAAAACATGAATCGTATAGTGAGTGACAAAAAATCTCTTTTTGGCGGTGGGACGGCAGCTAAAAGAATAGTTCAAACTTTATTGACGTAAGGAAGCGGGGGAGTGAGTAAGTTATTAATAGTCGGTTTACCATTTTTTCCACATAAATATCAGTATCTAGTTGATTCATATCTAGATATTGGTATAGATGTCAGAGTTCTATTAAACTCTGACTTTGATTCAGAATATAAAGAAAATAGTGAAAAATTTATAACTTATGCTGGAAAAAGTAAGCTCAAAAGAATGGTTAATTATATTAGTATAGTTAGTAGGTTTAAACCTAAGAACATTGATTGCTATGACTACTCCATTCTTTCTATATTTTATATTTTTGTGGCGAAATTGTTAGGAATAAGAACTAGGTATTGGTTGATCGGCTGGGAGTTAGTTGGGGATTATCAAAATACAAACCAATCTATTCTATTTAATAATGCTATCGTATTCTTTAAAAAGCATTTATCTCGTCTTTGTTTATATCTATCTGACGTAGTCTATGCGAAAGAACACCACCATATTAAAAGTATTGAAAGTATTAATAGGAAATTATTAAGAAAAACAATTTTAATATATAATTGTGTTCCTGTGGAGAAGCATAACCCTAGATTTTTAGAAAGACTTTCTAACAAAAGAGACTTTTTATATGCAAATGCTGTGATAGCGAAAAGGAATGTTATTGATTTACTTAAGGACTTTGAACAACTAAAAGAGAAAGGAATAAACTTTACTTCATCGATCTATGGGTTTAATTCTATTGAGAATAATGCTTATTCAAAAAGGGGGGAGCATTACTCTAGAAAGGCCCTAGAATACTATTATAAAGCTCATCTAGAAGATATGGTAGATGTCCATGGTTTTGTTCGTAATATTAAAGAGGTTATGGTCAAGTATAAGTTTTTTTTGTTGCCAGCAGATATAGTTTTAGCTAACTATGCACTATTAGAAGCAATGTCGATTGGCTTAGTTCCGATTGTATACCCAGGTGATGGTTATGAAGAAATTGTTCAAGACGGAGTAAATGGAATAGTCGCAAAAAATCGGGATATGCTGACAGCTTTAGAGCGCGCTTTAAAGTTGAGTGATGACGAATATACTATGTTTTCTAATAATGCTCATAAAACAATAAGGAATAAATTTTCTATTGAATTATGGAAAGAAAAGTTGGCGAAAAATATTAAATAGGTAGAGAGTAGCAATGAGAATTTTAGTCGTGTTTGGAACTCGACCAGAGGCTATAAAAATGTCCCCTTTGGTAAAATGTTTGGCAGAAGATGATTTTTTTGATTCTAGAGTTTGTGTAACTGGCCAACACCGTGAAATGCTTGACCAAGTTCTAGAGCTTTTTGAGATCGTACCTGACTATGATCTCAATTTGATGAGGTCAGATCAAGATTTATATGATGTAACGGTCGGTGTGTTATCCGGTTTGCGCGATATATTGAAAGAATTCCAGCCGGATCTAGTTCTTGTTCATGGCGATACCGCCACAACTTTTTCTGCTTCCCTTGCCGCATTTTATCAGCAAATTCCTGTGGGTCACATTGAGGCAGGTCTGCGTACTGGGAATTTATATTCTCCTTGGCCAGAAGAAGCTAATCGCGTACTTACAAGTCGTCTAGCATCTTTACATTTTGCTCCGACGGAACGTAATCGTAATGCGTTGTTAAATGAGAATATTGATAAAAGAAATGTCGTAGTGACTGGTAATACAGTAATAGATGCTTTGCATTGGGTAGTGAATAAAATCAACACATCTGAGACCTTGCAAACTAATATTGAACGCAACTTAACTAGTGCAGGTCTCGATATTTCAACCATTAATAATCCTTACGTACTTATTACTGGTCATAGAAGAGAAAATTTTGGAGAGGGTTTCGAAAGTATTTGTACTGCTATCCGTGATTTAGCTATTGCTAATCCTAAGGTCCACTTTGTTTACCCAGTGCATTTGAATCCGCATGTTCAAGAACCTGTGCGTCGTTTGTTGGGGGCAGAAGAAAATGTTCATCTAATTAGCCCTTTAGGCTATGAACCTTTCGTATATTTAATGCAGCACGCGTACTTAATACTTACTGACAGCGGTGGTGTGCAAGAGGAAGCTCCTAGTCTTGGAAAGCCTGTACTGGTAATGCGGAACACTACTGAGCGACCAGAGGCCGTAGAGGCCGGTACCGTGTTGTTATTGGGTGCAGAGAAAAACGCTGTGTGTGATGCGGTACAAACGCTACTGGATGATAGGATTCTTTATGAGTCAATGGCGCATGCACATAATCCTTACGGGGACGGAAAAGCATGTCAGCGTATACTCAGCTTTTTGAAATTGAGAAACTAAGAAACTGATAAATGTTTCCATACATATTATTAACCAGTGGGTTATGCTTTCTAACCTTGTTTGACAAAACAAAATACCAACGCACCTTTTTTATTTTTGTATCCTTGATTATGATTCTATTCTCCGGTCTTAGAATAGGGGGGACTGGGCTTGGTGATTATGATGCTTATTTAAGATTGTATAGTTTAGTAGAGACGTTTGATGAGGTCATAAATCCTAAAATCCATGCCGAAATTGGATTCCGCCTATTATCTTTTGTCGGTAATGAATTAGGTTTCGAAGGGCAATTTGCTATATTTTGGATGGCTTTAATAGCTTTTTCTTTGGTTGCACAAATAATCTATAAGGAATCGCCTTACCCTTTGTTTTCATTACTTATACTTCTTCCATTTTTCTTTTCATTTAACATGCAGACATCTAGGGCATCTGTTGCAGCCGGGTTTGGCTTATATTTTATATTTAAGTTTCTTAAAGGAAACTATAAAACTGCGTTACTGTTTTTTATCCTCGCCATTTCTTTTCATTATTCGGCGCTGGTTCTAGTTCTAGTTTTGTTAGTTAAGGTTCCTTTTCTAATTCTTTTTTTTATGTCTACGTTCGGAGCTGTTTTTGTAAAGATTTTAGACCCATTTTCAATACTAATAAAAATTTCTAATTTGATAGGAATGAACAGAATATCAGATTTCATCTTGATATATGTAAACTCTCCTGATTATGGTTACCCCATGAAAATTTATGATCCAAGGATTCTTTTGGGGTTAGGTGTTATGTTTTTGATTTTTAGAGCCCGAAAAAAGCTAGCAAGCATATATGACATTAGACTTTTTAAAATCTATGTTATAGGTTTAATGATATTGCTTTGCTTTTCTAATAACACGGCGATTGCTCTTAGAACTAGTTACTACTTCTTGCTCGTTAGTGTAGTTGCAATTCCAATTATGGCGGAAGCGTATAACAAATCAGATTATCGTGCAACAGGTATAAAAAGAACCAATTCACTTAGTTTTATACTGGTTTACTGCTTGTATTCTTTTGCATTGATAGGAGATTTTCAACCTTATAAATTTGTTTTTTAGGTTTGATATGAAAAAAGTGTTACTGATTGATACAACATTTCCGATAAATACTAGGACTTCTAGATTTAGGAGTACTTTGAGTAAAAGGTACTCTACTTCAGTCTGCGCGTGGGCAAGAGGTCTCAGTTTAAAAGAAAACTCAGAAGACCTTTATTTGTATGAAAGTAGTGTTGGCTTTGGGAATAAATTCAAAAAGTTAATGTTGCTTCCTTTTTTTTTGTTTTTTACAATGAAGACCTTTGTTAAAGTGAAACCCCATATTATTTTTGCTAGTCACTGGGATTCTCTTATATGTGCGGTTTTTATAAAAGTTCTCCTGGGTTGGCGAACCAAGATAGTCTACGATTGTCTAGATATGCCAACGTCATCAAGCTATTCCATTAGAGTTCTACAAAGAGCTATCGAGAGGGTTAATATAAAATTTGTGACATTAACTATATTTGCTTCAAGGCATTTTAAACCATTATATTCGTCTAAAGTAGATTCATATATATATGAGAATTATCCTTCAAAAATAATTCTTCATGGTGGCTCAAGCGATGCCCCTAATTGGTTTTCTGGTTATGATGTTGCTGAGATAAAAAAGAGAAAAAGTGTTTCTTGGATTGGTGTGGTTAGGTATTTTTATGTTATCGAAAATATTTTAAAGGCTATCGAAGGAACTGATATATTTTTTTATGTTTTTGGCGATGGCCCTGATCTTGATAAAGTTAAGAGAGCGGTGTCGGATTTAGGTATTTCAAAACAGGTTCTTTTTTTTGGGCGGTATAAAGCAGAAGACTTGGGTTTTATATATAACGTAGCTGATATTGTTTGGGCAGCGTATCCGACCTCAGACTTTAATGCTATTTATGCAATATCAAATAAATACTTTGAATGCTCATATTTTAGTAAACGCCCTGTCTTCTCAAAAAATACTAAGATGGCAGAAAGCCTTAAGGGTAATGGAAGTGTAATACTGGTTAATGAGAATTCCGTTCCAGACATTAGGTCTAAGCTAGTAAGCTCATATTTTAATGAAAGAGAAAGTTTCAATAAATATGAAACTAATAGAACTTGGGAAGATGAGGAAAGCTACTTTTTAGAAGTGCTGAGCTCAAAGTTATGACTGATTTGGTTACTATAGTCACCCCCATATATAACAGTTCTCAATTTTTGGGAAAATCTATTCAATCTGTTCTTTCCCAAACTTACGAAAACTGGGAAATGATTATCGTGGATGACTGCTCGCAAGATAACTCCTTAGCAATTGCGGAAAATTATGCAGCAGTAGATCAGCGTATTAGAGCCTTTAAATTGCCAAAGAACTCTGGCGCCGCAGCAGCTAGAAATGCCGCTATAAAAGTAGCAAGGGGCCGCTTTATTGCATTCTTGGATAGTGATGATTTATGGGCTCCTAAAAAGTTGGAGAAACAAATTAATTTTATGCTTAAGCACAGCGTAGCCCTCTCTTTTAGTGCTTATGAGAAAATAAATGAGCATGGTGCTATTTTTGAATTAATGGGGGTGCCTGAAAAAGTAAGCTACAAGGAGCTATTGAAAACTTGTGTAATTGGCTGTTTAACAGCTGTTTATGATACAAATGCATTAGGCAAAATTTATATGCCGACAAATACTAAGCGCGAAGACTTTGCAACTTGGCTCGGCATTTTGAAAAAAGTGGATTTCGCATTTTCTTTAGCTGAGCCGTTAGCCCAGTATCGGGTTTATTGTAATCAATCTTCTGGTAAAAAAGTTAGCATGGCTAAAGAAAATTGGCGGCTTTATCGTGAGCAAGAACAGCTTGATTTGTTTCAAGCAAGTTATTATTTTAGTCACTATGCTGTTAGAGGCGTTTTGCGGACAATGTTTCCTCGGTTAGCTAGGGCTTTAGGAATATTGCGGTAATATATCGTTAACTTGGAAGTTAGCAAAGTAGCAAAGATGTATGTTCATGTTCTGTTACCAGTTTGGGAACAGAACTCTCCGGAAACCCACTATAAAGCCGGTATCGGCCGCATTCAGCACTTCATCATCATTTCCTCTTCCTATGAGCAAAGTAGAAGCCGTAAGTGCATTTAGAAACCGATCAAATAACTACATAGCGGGCCTCAGATCAAGTAGTGCAGTATTTTAAAGATAAAGGGTAAGTACTATGTGCGGAATTGTAGGAGCAACCTCTGAGCGCCATGTTGGCGAGATTTTATTAGAGGGCTTAAGACGCCTTGAGTACAGAGGCTATGACTCAGCCGGGATGGCAGTCATTGATAAAAGCGAACAGCTTAAAAGCACACGACGTACCGGAAAAGTACAAGCCTTAACTGATGCCATTGAAACTGAGTCAATGGATGGGACGCTGGGTATTGCTCATACCCGCTGGGCAACACATGGTGGCGTCACTGAAGCCAATGCGCATCCGCATGTATCGAATAATGACATTGCTGTTGTTCATAACGGTATTATTGAAAACCACGAGTCGCTGCGAGAGCAGCTAAAGACCCTGGGCTATGTGTTTAACAGCCAAACTGACACCGAAGTGATAGCTCACTTAATTCAGCATGAGCGCCAAACCCAACCAAGCTTAGTTGATGCTGTAAAAGCGGCAACACGCCAACTTGAGGGCGCTTATGGCACGGTGGTTATCGATAAAAATGACCCAGAGCGGTTAGTGGTAGCGCGCTCAGGCAGCCCGTTAGTAATTGGCGTGGGCATTGGTGAGAACTTTGTAGCCTCTGACCAACTGGCGCTGTTGCCCGTAACCCGAAAGTTTATCTACTTAGAAGAAGGGGATGTTGCCGATATTACGCGTACCTCTATCGATATTTTTGATAAAAGCGGTCACGCAGTAGAGCGCAACGTTGTTGAATCAGACAGTCAGTACGATGCGGGTGGTAAAGGCGACTACCGCCACTTTATGCTGAAAGAAATTTACGAGCAGCCGATTGCCGTCCGAAACACGCTGGAAGGACGAGTGTCGGACTCGACGGTGCTCGATAATGCCTTTGGCCAAGACGCTCATGCGTTATTAAAAGAGATTGAGCACGTTAAAATTATTGCCTGCGGCACGAGCTACCATGCGGGTATGGTCGCAAGCTATTGGCTTGAGTCATTAGCTTATGTGTCTTGTAGCGTCGAAATTGCGTCCGAATTTCGGTACCGACAATCTCATGTAAAACCCAGCACACTGCTAGTCACTATTTCACAAAGTGGTGAAACAGCCGACACATTGGCAGCGTTGCGGTTATCGAAAGAGCTTGGCTATAAAGGCAGCTTGACCATCTGTAATGTCGAAACATCGTCTCTGGTTCGCGAATCGGACTTGGCGTTTATGACACGAGCCGGTACAGAAATTGGCGTGGCATCCACAAAAGCGTTTACCACCCAGTTAACCGGACTGCTCATGCTGACCGTTGCCATTGGTAAATACCGTGGTATGTCGAGCGAGCAACAAAAGAGCTTGGTTCACTCGTTGCAAACACTGCCCGCTAAACTTGAAGAAGCGGTGTCACTTGCGGACGATATTGAGCAGTTGGCGTATGAGTTTACCCATAAAGAGCACAGCATTTTCTTAGGGCGTGGCAATCAATACCCGATTGCCATGGAAGGTGCGCTAAAGCTGAAGGAAATTTCATACATTCATGCAGAAGCTTACGCCTCTGGTGAGCTAAAGCACGGTCCTTTGGCGCTTATCGACGATGAGATGCCGGTGATTGTGATTGCGCCCGACAATGAGCTTCTTGAAAAGCTTAAGTCGAACGTGGAAGAGGTCCGGGCCCGTGGTGGTGTGATGTATGTCTTTGCTGATAAAAACGCACAGTTTAAGACCGATGAGACGATGAATGTATTAAGCGTTGGTCATTGTGACGATGTTATAGCCCCTATCGTGTATACCGTCCCGCTGCAGTTGCTATCGTACTATGTTGCGCTGGTAAAAGGGACGGATGTTGACCAGCCCCGTAACCTCGCCAAGTCGGTCACGGTGGAATAGTTTTCCCAACACAGTTCTTTTTAACGGCGGCGCTTACCGCTTCTTTGATGGCCATAGCCTGCTCATTATTGAAGAAAAAGTCGAGCAGCAGTGGGGCGACTGATGTCGCCCTATGTAAAACTAAGCTTGAGCAAGCAACCGTTCATACTCGGCGTCTAAGCGTTCGTTCGCTGCATCGATATCAAGTGAGCCCTGATGCCAAAATGCAATAGCCTCCTTTAAACCGACATTGGCAAAGCGCATCCAGGCTATTGCGTTCGACCGGAGCAAGAAGTTCAGTAAGCTTCCACCCGAGCGTATCCCGGCATCGGCTGCATCTGCCAATACCAAAGTTCCATGCGATATTAAGAGCATACGGCGTAACTCAGGAATGCTCCCTGAGGGTATGCATTCAGACCAAGACTTCTCGTGATAAAAACGCTGCTTAACAGACCAACAAAGGCGAGTCATCACTTCGGTCAGTAGTACAGGAATTGCCATTGCTACACCATGACGGAAGTCGTAGCCTTGCTCGAAGGCTTTAACGCAAATCGTAGCAAAGCTCTGCTTATGCTCACCGAACTCGCCAACATCAATAAATTGAAGTAACGAAAAGAAGGGTATGGGAATGCCACTTCCTCTCCCTTTCGCGCCCGAAGACCCCGCGGCATCCGAGAATAGATGTCCCAGCCAATTACAAAAACCGGCGAATATTTTTGCGGTAACGGTATGACCTTCCAGCTCATAACTTTCTGAATTGATTGTAATAACCTGACCATTATCGTAGAAGGACGTTGTACTGGTAAACTGGTTATAAATAGAGAAAATAAGCCCGACTAAATCAGGAGAGTGTCCGAGACTTCTAATGTGATGATTTTTAGTGCTTAAGTTTTTTACCTGGCCATCTGTACCGACTTTAAGATTTGGGCTGTTACTCGATGTTTGGTCATAATTGATTTTGTATTTTCTCTCCAGAAAACCGATAGCGGATTTGGTTTCGTCTGAGCCTTCCCGAGCACCTTTCCACCCATTAAGCTTTGCAAATCTCTCTACGCACTTATCAACGGCTTTATCGGCTTTGTCACTTAAAGCCGTCTCTCCCGGAGCGCCGACAAATACAATGTCAATAAGCCCACCAATTGCTCCACATCCTGCGGCTAATAAATAATCGTATTTGTCACAGTTAGGGGGCTGAAAAGTTAACTCTTCGTCAATGCGCTTTTCGATTTCGATATGTTGACGCGGCGACATAATGTGTTTAAACGGATCTTCCGTTAGGTCAATGTCGTTACGCTCAGCATAGCCCTCGACTTTTTCCATAAATGCAGACCAGTCGCCGTTGTCCTCAACGTTGAAGGTATCGATAGTGTCGATGTTGGGCTCGGGAGTATTGTGCTCTAACTCAGAGTCAAAAACATCCAACATCTGCTCAGTCGCCTCTGACTGTTGCTCTGCCGAGAGCTCTGACTGGGTTAACTCTTCAAACTCTGACATGAGTGCATCAAGCTCGTCCATGTTGCTTAATGCATTTTGTTTTAGCTGCTTGGTACCAGCTTCAACCTCACCAAGCTTACGCTGAGTAGCGAGTTGCTGATGTTGTTGGACCCGTAGTGCGTTCCCAGTGTCTTTGTGCTTAGCCATTATGAAAAAACACCCTTCAGAGCTTGCTTAGCGGCATTTGAACCACTATGGTATTCGATGGTCTCGAAAATCTTGCCGAGTTTCTCCATTTCCTCGTCCGAGTCTGATGGCTGTAGTTTCATAACGACTCGCTTGCTTTCTTTGCCGTTTTTATCCGTTTCAGTAATCTCTTCTTCTGCATAAAATGCGAGCACCATGTCACGATACTTTTGTGTCGCTGGTTGGTCGGTGCAGGCTTCTAAGCGTTTAACATCAAGCACTTCTGGAGATTTTAGACGTTGTTTATTGGCTTCGGCTTGCATATTTTGCTGACTGATATTTTTCATGCTTTTAACGTGCTGCTGCATCATCGTTTTAAGCTTGTTGATGACCGTATTTTGTTGCCCTTGCGTTTGCATTGCGTCATTGAGTTGAGCCACGATGCTGTTCACGTCTTCGATGATCATGTGCATGGTTTTTTGACCCTGACGAATGACGTCTTGCAACATCTGACCTTTCCCCTGAACTAACACCATCTTATCGATGAAATTTCAGTTTTAAGCTACCTGTTTTGCAAACTCCACAGGCGGTAAATAATTTAACGAGCTATGCGGGCGTTCGTAATTGTAATGACGCTGCCACTGCTCTATTTCATACCTCGCTTCGTCGAGCGTTCTAAACCAGTTCTGATCAAGACATTCATTCCTAAACTTACCATTCAAACTCTCAACAAAAGCGTTCTGTGTTGGTTTTCCTGGCTGAATAAAACTCAACCTTACATCGTTGCTTTTGCTCCAGAAAAACATAGCTTTACTGGTAAATTCGGTGCCATTATCGCAGACAATATGCTCTGGCTTGCTGCGCTCGTCGATAAGCTGAGACAAAAAGCGCGATACTTGCTGTCCTGAAATCGATACTGAGACAAGTTGCCCAACCATTTCCCGGCTAAAGTCATCGACAACGTTCAATACTCTGAAACGTCGGCCACTTGCCAACTGGTCAGACACAAAGTCCATCGACCATCGCTCATTAACACGCTGCGGTGCGTCCATAACGACACGCGGTCGTGTCAGCTTTTTACGTTTCTTGGTCCGAACCTGAAGCCCTTGTTCGGTATAAAGGCGATAGGTTCGCTTCTTATTCTTTACAAGCCCCTCGCGCTTAAGCAACCCGTGCAGCAGTAAATAGCCATACCGTGGATATTCCACGGCAAGCTCCTTTAGGCGAGTCGTTACCCGCTCGTCATCTCGTTGCTTTGGCTTATATCGGTACGCTGTTCGGCTCAGCCCAACCAACTTGCACGCAAGGCGTTCGCTTAGCTTATACGCAGAGATTAAGTGCTCTACGACACGCTTCTTGTTGGCGGGCTTCACCACTTTTTTGAGACGACGTCCTTTAAGGCTTCTGTCTCAAGCATTTTCTCCGCCAGTAGCTTTTTAAGCTTGCTATTCTCAGACTCAAGCTCTTTTAAACGCTTGGCCTCATTCACTTCCATTCCGGCGTATTTACTACGCCAGTTATAAAATGTGCCGCTGGAAATGCCCATGCGACGACAAATTTCGTCAACTTTTGCACCGGCCTCATGCTCTTTGATGGCCTTGATGATTTGCTCTTCGCTGTAACGTTTTTTCATATCGAGATCTCCACTTGACCCATTTTAATGGAAATCTCATCGATGTCATGGTCCTATTTTTGGGGGAGAGGTCAC
>NZ_DFTS01000072.1:79208-83574 GCF_002383015.1 Idiomarina sp. UBA4206 | reverse complement strand
AACCACGAGGTGTCGATACAGCAATACTGATGTCGAAGAAGTTGTGGTAAACAATATCGTCGCCATCAATGGATGCGTTGACGTCTGGGAAGCGTTTCAATGCTTCTGTTACAGCTTTGACATAAAAGCCCATAAAGCCAAGACGCGTGCCGTGCGTTTCTTCAAACACGTCTTTGTATTTCTTACGCAAGTCCATAATAGGCTTCATGTTGATTTCGTTAAACGTGGTCAACATGGCCGTGTCGTTCTTCGCTTGCAACAGACGTTCTGCGATACGTTTACGCAGACGTGTCATTGGTACGCGCTTCTGGTCTCGGTCACCTGAAACCGCAGGCTGTGAAGACTGTTGCTTGCTGCTACTGTCAGATGATTTAGACGAAGACTGACCTTTCACGTGTTTTTCAACGTCTTCTTTAGTGACGCGACCGCCTTTGCCTGTGCCTTTAACATCACTTGGCTTAAGACCGTGCTCACCTAACAAACGACGAACCGCAGGACCAGCTACTTCATTGTCACCACCGTCGTCTTTGCTCTCGTCTTTACTTTCTGAAGAAGACTCAGATTTACTATCGTCAGACTTACTTGAACTGCCACCGGCAGAACCGCCTGCTTCAACAATGCCGATGACATCGTCAGCGCCAACAGTGTCGCCTTCGTCGTGCTTAATTTCAGCCAAAACGCCGTCCGCCGGAGCTACAACTTCCAGAACCACTTTATCGGTTTCAATATCAACCAGGTTCTGGTCACGTTTTACCGCATCACCAGCTTTAACGTGCCAGGTAGAAATTGTCGCATCAGAAACAGACTCTGGTAATTGAGGAACTTTAACTTCCATCTTTTCACCAGAGCCTTTCTTGTCTGAGCCTTTGTCGTCTGAAGAATCAGATTCTTTCTTTTCTGACTTTTCTTTCTTGTCGCCTGAATCTTTATCTTCTGATTTATCTTCAGAAGCTGATTCGCCATCGCCCTCTTCAATTTTACCGATGACTTCTTCAGCGTTTACCGTTGTGCCTTCTTCGGCAGTAATCTCACCTAGAACACCGTCCGCTTCTGCAGTGACTTCAAGCACAACCTTGTCGGTTTCGATGTCAACCAGATTCTGGTCACGAGACACTTTATCGCCAGGTTTTACGTGCCATGTTGCAATGGTTGCATCTGCAACAGACTCGGGTAATTGAGGAACTTTTATATCAATCGCCATGGTTCATCTTCACCTATTTAATGGTTAGCGCTTCGTCAACAAGTTTTTGCTGCTGCTTGTTGTGCTCTGATATGTATCCGACCGCTGGTGCGGCTGACGCACTACGACCACGATAAGACAACTGAGCTCCTTTCGGAATTGCGGCCCAGAAGTGGTGCTGGCTGCTATACCATGCGCCTTGGTTCTGAGGCTCTTCCTGACACCAGACAAAATCTTTAACGTGCTGATAATCTTTCATAATTTCTGCCACTTCTTCCGCAGGGAACGGGTAAAGCTGTTCAATACGAATAAGGGCAACATCTTCTTGTTCGCGTTCGCGACGTTCTTTCAGTAAATCGTAGTAGACTTTACCGGAGCAAAATACCACGCGTTTTACCTTTTTCGGATTCAGGTCGTCAATTTCCGCAATCGCGTTCTGGAACCCGACATCCGCTAAATCGTCCATTTCTGAAACGGCTAACGGATGACGTAATAATGACTTCGGTGTCATCACAACTAACGGTCTGCGAACAGGACGTAAGTGCTGACGACGAATCATATGGAAAACCTGTGCCGGTGTCGTTGGCACACACACAGACCAGTTGTGATCAGCTGAAAGCTGCAAGAAACGCTCTAAGCGCGCCGAACTGTGTTCTGGCCCCTGACCTTCGTAACCGTGCGGTAACAATAATGTCAAACCACACAAACGGCCCCACTTCTGTTCGCCAGAGCTTAGGAACTGATCAATAACAACCTGAGCACCGTTTACGAAGTCTCCGAACTGAGCTTCCCACATGACCAATGCTTTTGGTTCCGCTGTGGCATAACCATATTCAAAGGCAACAACCGCGGCTTCTGACAGCACTGAATCATAAATTTCAATCTGGCCCTGCTCTGATCCCAGATTATTCAGAGGCATATAAGTTGAAGCGTCTTCCTGATTATGCAGCACGGCATGACGGTGGAAGAACGTACCACGCCCACTGTCCTGCCCGGTCAGACGAATATGAGTACCGTCGTTTACCAGGGTGGCATAGGCTAAGGTTTCTGCAAAACCCCAGTCCATAGACTTTTCGCCTTTCGCCATTTTCAGACGTTCCTGATAAACCTTTGCAACGCGGGAGTTCAGCTTATGTTCTTCCGGGTATGTCGTAATTTTCTGACCCAGATCTTTCAGCTTTTTAATCGAGACTTTGTAGTCATACTCAACATCCCAGTCATTTCCAATATACGGTGACCAGTCAACGGAGTGTTGACGCATAGGGCGGTGTTCATCAACGACAACTTCGCCTTTATCTAATGCGTCACGATAGTCAGACATCCACTGTTTGGCAGTGTCTTCATCAACTATCGAGTTTTTAATTAGTTGTTTGCCATAAATCTCACGAGCAACCGGCTGCTTTTTCACCTTAGCGTACATTAGAGGCTGCGTTGCACTCGGCTCGTCAGCTTCATTGTGCCCGTGACGGCGATAACAAACCAAGTCGATAACGACATCTCTCTGGAAGGCGTTTCGATAATCCAGGGCCAGTTGAGTCACAAAGACCACAGCTTCAGGGTCATCGGCATTAACGTGGAAAATTGGCGCCTGTACCATTTTTGCAATGTCAGTACAGTATTGAGTAGAACGCGCATCTTCCTGTTTTGCGGTCGTGAAACCAACCTGGTTATTCACAACAATGCGGATTGACCCGCCAACACGATAAGCCCGTGTTTGCGACATATTAAAGGTTTCTTGTACTACGCCCTGGCCTGCAACGGCGGCGTCACCGTGAATGGTAATTGGCAGTACTTTTTTGCCTTCTGGATCTTGCAGACGGTCCATACGTGCGCGAACCGAGCCCATAACAACCGGATTAACAATTTCCAAATGCGATGGGTTAAAAGCTAATGCTAAGTGAACATCGCCGCCCGGTGTTGCATAGTCAGATGAAAAACCCATGTGATATTTAACATCACCTGAGCCTTTCGTGCTGTCGTGCTTACCGGCAAACTCGTCAAATAGGTCCTGAGGTTTCTTACCCAGAACATTCACTAATACGTTCAGACGACCGCGGTGAGCCATGCCAATGACCACTTCTTTGGCGCCTTGCTCACCCGAGCGTGAAATAAGTTCTTTTAACAACGGAACTAGACTGTCTCCGCCCTCTAGCGAGAAGCGTTTAGCGCCCGGGAATTTAGACCCCAGATACTTTTCCAACCCGTCAGCTGCTATCAGCTCTTTTAAGATTTTGGTTTGCTGCTCTTTTTTAAATTTAGGCTGACCAAGAACACCTTCCAACCGTTGCTGAATCCAGCGTTTTTCTTCGGTTGAAACAATGTGCATGTACTCGGCACCAATAGAGCCACAATAAATATTTTCTAAAGCTTCGTGAATATCACTCAGCTTCATTGTGTCTTTGCCAACGGCTAAAGAGCCTACATTAAACTCGCGCTCTAAGTCGTCTTTGCTTAAATCGTGGAAGTTTAATGAAAGGTCTGGAACGGTTTCCTGTTTCCATAAACCAAGAGGATCAAGATTGGCATGCTGATGACCGCGGAATCGGTAAGCATTGATAAGTTGTAAAACCTTGACTTGCTTCTGATCGGCGGCGGTCGTGCTGCCGGTTTGAGACTGCTTGAGCTTATTCTTTGCTGCTTCTCGGAACTGCTCTCTCACTTCGCTGAGTTTGGTATCAACAATGTGATTCTCTTTCGGCAACGCATCGAACATTTGACGCCATTCATCACTGACTGCCGTCGGATCATCCAGATACGCCTCAAACATTTGTTCAATGTAGGCAACGTTACCACCGGCTAGATGCGATGTTTCTAACCATTCACGCATTACACCATCTTGCATTGCGTTTCCTTCACCTGAATAGATAAACCGTTTTTATAAAAAAATAGCCATCCTTGTGGGATGGCTATCCACAACATCAACCGTTCAAATTGACGCGACAATTTAACAACTTAAACTGCGCGGTTCAAAAGCATCGATTTAATGTGTCCAATAGCCTTAGTTGGGTTCAACCCTTTAGGACAAACGTTGACGCAATTCATAATTCCGTGGCAACGGAACACACTAAATGCATCGTCCAACTCGTCTAAACGCTCGTCCGTTGCTGTGTCACGACTATCGATTAAGAAACGATAAGCGTGTAACAACCCTGCCGGACCAATGAACTTGTCAGGGTTCCACCAGAA
>NZ_DFTS01000072.1:78832-79104 GCF_002383015.1 Idiomarina sp. UBA4206 | reverse complement strand
TTCCACCAGAACGACGGGCATGATGACGAACAACATGCACATAAGATGCACTCGTACAGTCCGTCAAGTTTAGCACGCTCTTCTGGTGACTGCAGACGCTCACGCGCCGGCGGCGTTTTATCATCGTTGATCAGGTACGGTTTAATCTTCTCGTACTGTTGATAGAACTGGCTCATATCAACAATTAAGTCACGAATAACCGGTAGCCCAGGCAACGGACGAATCACAATCTTGCTGCCTTTCAATGCAGAAGTTGGAGTAATACAAGCCAA
>NZ_DFTS01000072.1:77712-78630 GCF_002383015.1 Idiomarina sp. UBA4206 | reverse complement strand
AAGCCGTTTTTGCCGTTCATATTCAGACCATCTGAACCACAAACGCCTTCACGGCATGACCGCCGGAACGCCAACGATGGATCTTGCTCTTTCAGTTTGATAAGCAAGTCCAGCACCATCATGTCCTGATTTTCTTCCACCTCTAGGGTGTAATCTTTCATGTACGGCGCGTCATCAACATCCGGGTTGTAACGATAAATCGAAATATTCAATGTTTTCATCGTTGAACCCCTCTATTAGTACGTACGAGCTTTCGGAGGGAAAGCTTCGCGCAGTTTCGGTGCCATATTAACCTGACGAGTCACCATATCTTCAGTTTCTGGACGGAACACAGTGTGAACCAACCATTTCTCGTCATCACGATCTGGATAGTCTGCGCGACTGTGAGCTCCACGGCTTTCTGTACGGAAGTTTGCGGCAACTGCAGTAGAGAAAGCAGTTTCCATTAAGTTATCAAGTTCCATACATTCAACACGCTGAGTATTAAACTCTTTAGACGTGTCGTCTAAGCGTGCGTGCTTAAGGCGCTCACGAATTTCTTTCAACTCTTTAAGACCATCAGCCATTGCTTCACCTTCACGGAATACCGAGAAGTTCATCTGCATACAGTTCTGTAGGTCTTTCTTAATTTGTACTGGGTCTTCGCCTTTCTGCGTATTTTCCCAACGGTTGAAACGAGCCATTGCCTCATCAACGTCAGACGCTGACGATTCACGTGCTTCGCTGTTCGCCGCTAATGTTTCACCTAAGTGCATGCCAGTCGCACGACCGAAAACAACAAGGTCAAGCAATGAGTTACCACCTAAGCGGTTAGCACCGTGAACAGATACACAAGCGATTTCACCACAAGCAAATAAACCAGGTACAGGCTTGGTTTCACCCTTTTCGTCAACTGTCAGAGCCTGACCGTTAACGTCT
>NZ_DFTS01000072.1:77376-77621 GCF_002383015.1 Idiomarina sp. UBA4206 | reverse complement strand
ATAACAGGAATTGGTTCTTTTACCGGGTCAACGTGAGCGAAGGTACGTGACAAGTCACAAACGCCCGGAAGACGACTTTCCAGAGTCTCTTTACCCAAGTGATCCAATTTCAGTTTCAGGTGAGGTCCCCAAGGGCCTTCACAACCACGGCCTTCACGAATTTCTGTCATCATTGAACGAGCAACAACGTCACGTGAAGCAAGGTCTTTCGCGTTTGGAGCGTAACGCTCCATGAAGCGTTCGCC
>NZ_DFTS01000072.1:73579-77225 GCF_002383015.1 Idiomarina sp. UBA4206 | reverse complement strand
CTGCCACATTTCCATATCCTGCACTGGAACGCCGGCACGTAGCGCCATACCAACACCATCACCGGTGTTAATGTGCGCATTTGTTGTTGAGGCATAAATTCGACCAGCACCGCCGGTAGCAAG
The DNA here is from genome assembly GCF_002383015.1 of Idiomarina sp. UBA4206. Taxonomy (NCBI): domain Bacteria; kingdom Pseudomonadati; phylum Pseudomonadota; class Gammaproteobacteria; order Alteromonadales; family Idiomarinaceae; genus Idiomarina; species Idiomarina sp. UBA4206. The sequence goes on along the minus strand of NZ_DFTS01000072.1, from coordinate 77,102 downwards.
CACAACAGATTTAGCTTTCACATAATAGACTTCACCAGTTTCAATATTCAGCGTAGTAACACCCGTCACTGCGCCGTCCTGGTTTTTCACTAAGTCTAGTGCGTACCACTCAGAGAAAACGGTCGTTTTGTTCTTAACGTTTTGCTGGTAAAGCAAGTGCAGAAGAGCGTGACCAGTACGGTCAGCGGCTGCGGCTGTACGAGCTGCCTGCTCGCCACCAAATTCTTTTGACTGGCCACCGAACGGACGTTGATAAACTTTTCCGTTTTCAAAACGTGAAAATGGCAAGCCCATATTTTCCAGTTCAAGAATTGCTTCCGGACCTGCTTTACACATGTATTCAATAGCGTCCTGGTCACCAATGTAGTCCGAACCTTTTACGGTATCGAACATGTGCCATTGCCAGTCATCTTCGTGCGCATTACCTAAAGCGACAGTAATACCACCTTGTGCAGAAACTGTGTGAGAGCGCGTTGGAAACACTTTGGACATCAACGCACAGCTCATCCCCTCTTGGGAAATTTGCAATGCTGCTCGCATACCAGCACCGCCAGCACCGATCACCACTGCATCATATTCTAAAGTTTTAACGTTCACTTAAACACCCCACAGTACGAATAAGCCAGTGAGCCAAACAGCGATAAGACCAACGCTGAAAACTAATTGGATAAAAGCTCTGAGACCAGCCGCTTTTACGTAGTCTGTTGATACCTGCCAAATACCAATCCAACCGTGAATCAACACAGCGGACAGTGCTAGCATGGTAAAAACCTTCATCCAGATACTGGCAAACATGCCACTCCAGACTTCATACGTCACGTCTGGTGTAGAAAGGAAAAAGCCAGCCATGAACAGTGTGTAAAGAACCATAACGATCGCGCTGGCTCTCAACAAGATAAAGTCATGAGAACCGCTACGACCAAACGTTGCTGCTGCTGTTACCATAGCCAAACTCCTACTAATACGGAAAGAATGACAGAAAGAGCAATTGAAATATTTGCACTGATTCTTCCCGAATCGAGTTCTTCCCAGTAGCCCATATCCATCACTAAGTGACGCAGACCGATGATTAAGTGAAATCCTAGCGCTGTCAAAATCCCCCAGCCAATAAACTTCGCAATAAAGCTGGTCATGATACTCTCGATTTGAGCAAAGCCTTCTGGGCCACTAAGTGACACGGCAAAAGCCCAAATTAAAAATGCCAGAGAGAACAGCATAACAACACCCGAAATACGGTGCAGTATGGATGCTTTGGCAGCGGCAGGAAACTTGATAGTTGATAAGTCTAAATTAACAGGTCTTTCTTTTTTCACGATAGATTGCCTTTTAATAAAGCACAAAAGAAATGCAATTTTCGTTTGCGCGACACAGATACATGCCACCAATACGGCGCAAAGTATATCGAGCCAAACCATTAATTACAACGAGAAACTCAGATTTGGACGCTCAGTTATTACGGCTTACTACTAAAGTCTAACGTAACTCAATAATTGTTCAATCTGAGTAATCTTTTCGTCATGTTTATTACGTATGTTTGACTATAATTGGTTCATGTTCCCCGATTAAAATTGACATTTAAGGGCATGATCGAGTTAAATTAGCGCACTTTTTCAAAGTAGACAGTGAGGAGAATTCCTTATGGCTGATCGTAAAGCCACTTTACAGATTGACGGCCAATCCATTGAGTTGCCGGTACTTTCACCAGCGGCAGGCAAGGATGTAGTTGACGTCCGAACTTTGGGCAAACATGGTTACTTCACCTTTGACCCTGGGTTCCTGGCTACAGGCTCTTGCGAGTCGGCTATCACCTACATCGATGGTGAGAACGGAGTTTTACTGCACCGCGGCTACCCAATTGGTGAGCTCGCAACAAAAGCAGACTATTTAGAAGTTTGCTATATGCTGTTACACGGCGAAGCGCCGAATGAAAAACAGTACACCGAATTTAAAGACACCATTACTAAACACACTATGGTGCACCAGGGAATCCATAACTTCTTTAATGGTTTCCGTCGTGACGCACACCCAATGGCGATGCTATGTGCAGTAACAGGTGCTTTATCATCTTTCTATCATGATGATTTAGACATTCACGATGAAAACCAGCGTTTACGTAGCGCTTATCGCCTAATTGCTAAGATTCCAACCATTGCAGCAATGGCCTACAAATTCAGCATTGGCCAACCTTTCGTTTACCCACGTAACGACTTAGGTTATGCAGAAAACTTCTTAAACATGATGTTCTCTGTACCAGCTGAAGATTACAAAATTAGCCCTGCAGTTGCCCGTGCAATGGATCGCATATTTACTTTGCATGCCGACCATGAGCAAAACGCATCAACTTCAACTGTTCGTCTTGCCGGTTCTTCGGGTGCAAACCCTTACGCCTGTATTGCGGCTGGTGTTGCTTCTTTATGGGGACCTGCGCACGGTGGTGCAAACGAAGCGTGTCTGCGCATGCTGGCTGAAATTGGCTCAGTAGAGAACATTCCAAAATACATCGAGAAAGCAAAAGACAAGAACGATCCGTTCCGTCTGATGGGCTTTGGTCACCGTGTCTACAAAAACACTGACCCTCGCGCTACCGTTATGCGTGAGTCATGCCACGAAGTATTGAAAGAACTTAACCGTGACGATCCATTATTGGACGTTGCAATGGAACTGGAGCGTATCGCTCTGGAAGACGATTACTTCATTGAGAAGAAATTGTTCCCGAACGTTGATTTCTACTCAGGCATCGTGCTGAAAGCTATTGGTATTCCGACCAACATGTTCACTGTTATCTTTGCGCTGTCACGTACTGTTGGCTGGGTTTCTCACTGGCACGAAATGATGGGCGAAGCGAACCAAAAAATTGGTCGTCCACGTCAATTGTATACCGGTTATACAAAACGCGAATTTACACCAATCAAAAAGTAAAATCGTCATGTTTTAAAAAAGCGCTCTCATGAGCGCTTTTTTTATGTCTATCGCTAATTAGTTCGTGTACATCGCTTTTTATCCCTTACAGAACGTGCAACTTACCCCCAATTTCTTTATACTACGTCGCATTTCGTTGGTCGCCCAAGAGCTGACAGACAAATTCATTTTCAACGTGCTTTTAGCAGGTTGCAGATAATTACAGTGAGGCTTATGCAGCAAGTAGTCAATGTACAACAACCCATCATTACGCCACGTAAGTTCAAGGTATATCAGCATCGCCAGTTAGATAAAATTGAGGCGCTTAAAAAAGTTCCTGCTGACATGCGCTTTGAAATGAAAGTCGTTGCTAATGTCCTGCCGTTCAGAGTAAACGAGTATGTGTTTAATGAACTCATTGACTGGGAAAATGTACCCAATGACCCGCTGTTTCAACTAACATTTCCACAAAAGGATATGCTGGAGCCGTCTGCCTATCAGCGCATGGCGGATTTGATGTCAGGTAAACACACGACTAACGAAGTGTTTGACTTAGCAACTCAGCTACGTGATGAAATGAACCCTCACCCTGCTGGCCAAATGCAAATGAACGTCCCCCATGTTG
>NZ_DFTS01000072.1:72174-73489 GCF_002383015.1 Idiomarina sp. UBA4206 | reverse complement strand
ACCCATGTTGACGGTGAACCCTTGCCTGGCATGCAGCATAAATACCGTGAAACGGTTTTATTTTTCCCGGCTCAGGGGCAGTATTGCCATTCTTACTGCACCTTTTGCTTCCGCTGGGCACAATTCGTGGGTAAAGCAACACGCTTTAACTCTAATGACGCCGATCAATTACATCGCTACTTAGCTCAGCACAAAGAAGTGACCGACCTACTGGTCACCGGTGGCGACCCTATGGTTATGCGCACACGTAAGCTGGCTCACTACCTGGAAGACTTACTTAAACCAGAGTTTGAGCACATTAAGACCATACGTATTGGCACTAAGTCGCTGACCTTCTGGCCTTACCGCTTCATTACTGACCCGGACGCAGACGACATGCTGCGTCTATTAGAGCGTTTAGTTGCCGGCGGCAAACACGTATCCATTATGGCGCATTTAAACCACCCGAATGAACTGCGTACGGAAGTCTGTCAGGAAGCGATTCGTCGCCTGCGCGCTACCGGTGCACAAATACGCTGCCAGGCTCCACTGCTTAAACACATTAACGATGACCCCGATGTCTGGGCTTCTATGTGGGAGAAACAAGTACAGTTAGGTATGATCCCTTACTATATGTTTGTTGAGCGGGATACTGGTGCCAAACGTTACTTTGAAGTGCCACTGGAACGCACCTGGGAGATTTTCCAAAAAGCTTACCAACAGGTATCCGGCATTGCTCGCACAGTTCGCGGCCCTTCAATGAGTGCAGGCCCGGGTAAAGTGGAAGTTCAGGGTGTGACCGAAATTGCAGGCGAAAAAGTTTTTGCTTTACGCTTTATTCAGGGACGCAACCCGGACTGGGTTCAACGCCCCTTCTTTGCTAAGTACGACCCGGATGCAACCTGGTTACATCAATTAAAGCCGGCTTTTGGAGAAGAAAAGTTCTTTTTCGAAGACGAATACTCAAAAATGGCAGCGATGGATTAACCATCGACTGCCCGTTCTCGTGCCCGCTGCAGGTCTTCTTCTGTATCAATACCAGCAGCCGGCGCGAGAATAGCTTCGGCCACGTGAATACGCTCTCCGTGCCAAAGCACCCGCAACTGTTCTAGGGATTCAAGCTGCTCGATAGGGCTAGCCTGCCACTCAATATAACGTCTGACAAAACCTGCCCGATAGGCATAAATACCAATGTGTCGGTGGTAATGATCGGCAATGACATTGGTATCCCGCTCTGCAGAAAAGTGCTCTCTGTCCCATGGAATAGCTGCACGGCTAAAGTACAGAGCGTATCCGGCCGCATCGGTAACCACTTTAACTGTATTCGGGTTAAAAA
>NZ_DFTS01000072.1:70902-72082 GCF_002383015.1 Idiomarina sp. UBA4206 | reverse complement strand
TAATAGGAACGGCTAAAGTCGCCATAGGCGCCTGCCGTTGGTTGGCTAAGTTATCCGCAACCTGCCGAATAATCTCAGGCGGAATGAAAGGCTCGTCGCCCTGAACATTAACCACCACTTCATTTTCCGCAAGCGCCAACTGTTCAATAACCTCAGCCAGTCGCTCAGTACCCGATGAATGTTCCGTTGAAGTCATCATGACTCGGCCGCCAAATTTCTCAACGCCCTCTTTTACCCTCAGGTCATCAGTTGCGACAATCACCTCCGCAGCGCCACTGGCTTCAGCCCTTTCAACCACATGCTGAATCATTGGTTTACCACCTATGTCAGCCAAAGGTTTACCAGGCAGTCGGCTGGAGCCATAACGTGCGGGAATAACAACGGTAAAACTCATGAAGGAACCTTCTCTAACTCTTCTGCAGATAATTCACGGGCTTTATCGGCTAATAAAACCGGAATGTTTTCATCGATAGGATAAGCCAGTCGCTCGCCCCGACAGACCAGTTCATTTTTTTCGGCGTAGTAAGTCAGCTTACCTTTGCACTTAGGGCAAGCTAAAATCGCTAATGTATTTTTATCAATGGGCATTTTTCTTCCTTTCCAGCTCTGCCAGTAAGTTAGTTTTCATTATCTCGGGCAGTTGCGCTTCTATTGTTTGATAATACCAGTCCGGTTGCGCGAATGACTGACACTTTCCGGCATCTTTCTCTGTCATCAATATAGGCTTACCACTTAATTGAGAAAAGTCTTCTTCGCTAAAAACGTGATGATCAGCAAATGCCTGGCTTTTCTCAACTTGTACCCCTTGCTCAGACAAAGAGTTAAAAAATCGCTGGGGGTAACCAATACCGGCAACTGCATTAAAACTACTATCCGTTTCTAGCTCAACTTTTTCATCGTTATCAACCCGATACCAGTGACCTGGTTTAACATCCACTACATGACGCGCAAAAGCATGACGACCGTAATTAGAAATAACCCAGTCCGCACCTTTTAAACGCCATGGTCCTTCACGTAAAGGACCTGCCGGCAGCAACCAGCCATTTCCTGTGCCTCTTTCACCGTCAATCATAATCAGCTCAATGTCACGTTTTAATGCGTAATGCTGTAAACCATCATCACTAATAATGACATCGACTTCGGGATGTTGTTCGGACAGGAGCTGCGCGGCCTCGGCTCT
>NZ_DFTS01000072.1:64276-70821 GCF_002383015.1 Idiomarina sp. UBA4206 | reverse complement strand
GAGCTGCGCGGCCTCGGCTCGTTTAGGTGCGATGACTACCGGACAATCGGTTCTCCGGCGCATAAGCAAAGGTTCATCTCCAACATCTGCGGCATTATCATTTTCTGCGATGGAATGAGGAAATGGACCTTTTGCACCATAACCACGGCTAATAATACCCGGCGTCCAACCCTCATCTTTCAGCCACTGGCATAGAGCAACCACCATTGGCGTTTTCCCCGTACCGCCAACGCTGATATTACCGACAACGATAACAGGCACTTCTGCTTTATAGCGTTTTATCAGGCCTAAATGGTAAAAACTGCGGCGCAGGTTGGTCAGTAGCCAAAACAGCAATGACAGCGGTGCCAGCAAAATTAAAAGAGGATGCAGGTTGGCTTTATACCACTGCTTTTGTAGCCACACTAGGCGCCTCCGCTAAACTGCAAGTTATGCAATTGATAATACGCGCCTTCGTGATCCAGTAACTGCTGATGGGTACCTCGCTCAACAATCTCGCCGTTATCCATTACGATAATTTCGTCCGCATTTTCAATGGTCGACAAGCGGTGTGCAATGACAATGGCGGTCCGGTTTTGGCGCAAGGTGCCTAAAGCATCCTGAATATGACGTTCAGACTCGGTGTCCAGCGCCGATGTAGCTTCGTCCAGAATCAGAATAGGAGCGTCCTGCAATAATGCACGAGCAATAGCGATACGTTGCCGCTGCCCTCCGGATAACATCACTCCGTTTTCGCCGACCATGGTATCCAGCCCTTTCGGCATGTTATCAGTAAACTCGGTAACGTAAGCCTGCTCTGCTGCTTTAGTGATTTGCTCCCGTGACAACTCTTTCGCTGCACCATAAGCAATATTATTAGCGATAGTGTCATTAAACAGGGTCACGTTTTGTGAAACCAGAGCAAACTGGCGACGCAGACATTTCAGTTTATAGTCGTTAATGTTGTAGCCGTCGAGCAAAATGCGACCCTGCTCTACATCATAGAACCGGGTCAGCAGGTTTGAAATCGTCGATTTACCACTGCCCGAGCGACCCACCAATGCAAGGGTTTTGCCTTGTTTTACGCTAAAATTAATTTGCTGAAGTGCTGGCTCATCATCTTTTTGATAAGCAAAAGTCACATCTTCAAAAACAATATCCCCGGCCGCACGATCAATAACTCGAGACCCTTTATCAATTTCAATGGGCTCATCAAGAATATCAAACACACTGGTAGCCGCGGCTATACCCCGCTGGAAATCACTGTTCACGTTCGTTAACTGCTTTAATGGGCGCAGCAACATAATCATAGCTGTCAGCAAAGTTGTAAATGCGCCGGCTGAAAGCTCTCCCAGCATCTCCGGAAAACTGGCAATAACCAAAACCATGGAAAGACTTAAAGAAGCAATAAACTGAATAACCGAAGTACTAATGGCTCGGGGATTTACCAGCTTCATATTCTGATTGCGGGTAATGTTATTGATCTCGGAAAAACGTGCAGACTCACCTTTTTGTCCTTGATGCATTACGACCACTTTGTGGCCATTAATCATCTGTTCAGCGGTTGTTGTAACATTGCCCATAGCCGTCTGGATACGACTACTGACTTTTCTGAAGCGCTTGGACACGACCCCAACAACTTTAGCAATTAAAGGACCTACAACCAAAAATACTAACGACAGTTGCCAACTTTGATAAAACATCAACCCAAGCAAGCCAATAACAAACGCACCTTCCTTAATCAAAACCAGTAGCGCGCGGCTACTCGCTTCGGCTACTTGCTGAGTGTCATAAGTTATTTTCGAGATTAAGTCACCGGTTGAGTGCTGGTCGTGAAAGCTGACAGGCAGCTTCATCATATGGTCGAATAACTGCTGACGCATTTTAGTGACAACTTTAAAGCCAACCCAATGCAGGAAATAACTGGAAGCTACGTTTAGTAACCCTCTAAGGATAAAAATAAAAGGAACAAAAAGCGCACCGTAGAGCAATATTTTAGAGTCTTGCTCAGTTAAACCATCATCAATTAAAGTTTCTATTTGGGACAAAAATAAGGTATCAATGGCCGAATAGCCAATCATGCAGATAATAGCAAGGGTAAAGGCCGCTTTATAAGGTTTGATGTAACCTAACAAGCGCTTGAAGGTCGTCTTTTTTTTAATCTGAGAATCCATGTAGTCTCAATTAAGTCATTAACACTTTTGGTATTCTACCTGTTTTCAAAGGGTAACTCCAAACTCCATGTACTGCCGTCACTCACAATGGTTAATTGTCCACTCTTCATAGTCCCAAGCCAGGGCCGATTCTTTCGCGCAAGTCTTTCCAGAGTATATCGGTGGGGAAAGCGGTATCCACGATGCCGACCATAGCTTATCAAGTAGATATCCGCATCTACGGCCTGCAATAATGGCCAACTGGTGGACGTTTTACTACCGTGGTGCGGAACCACCATGACATCGGACTCTATTTCAGCAGGGCTTCGCAACCGCTCTAACAGCATTTTCTCGGCAGGCATTTCAATGTCTCCGGGCAAAAGTACAGTAAAACCGCGGAATTGAACCCGTAAGACACAAGAACGATTATTTTTACTTAATGCGGGTGAATCTTGATATTCCCGCGCAGGCCATAAAACTCTCCATTGTAAGTCATTCCAGTATCCCGTATCACCTGCTAAACACGGTTTATTGCTACCTTCCCCCTGCCACTGCAAATTGGGATAGCGTCTTGATAAGAAAGCACGGCCGCCGTTGTGGTCACTGTCTCCGTGGCTGATAAACGCAAGCTCAGGAACAAGTCCATGATAATTTAAAAACGGTTCAATCACCGACGCGGCCACACTAAAACCAGAATTAAATTCAATACCTGTATCGACCAGCATGGCTCTGCCATTTCGCTCCAGCACTATAGCCTGGCTTTGCCCTACATCCAGAACGTGAAGGCGCAACTTCCCGTCTCTTTGATTTAGCAGCACCAAAACAGAAAGAGGCAAACATAAAAGCAGTACTGTGCGTTGCCAGGTGTTTTTAAGCGGCACCAGCAGCACGAGGATTAACGCAAACAAACCACCGAACCTTGCCTCACGGCTTACAGGCCAGGCATCTAATTGCAACCAGGTTACTGGCTGCTTCGCTAAAAAACCGATAAACGGATTCAAATGTACAATCGGAAGCTCTGCCAATTGCCAAAGTGTTGAAGCGAAACTTAAATCCAAAAGTACGGCAACCGTTCCGGCTAACGCCAATGGCAACAACCAAAAGCTTATAACCGGTAATACCAGCAAGTTAACTAACGGTGCCAGCAGCGAAAACCCGCCAAATAGCAAAAACGACAAAGGTGCCATAACCACCAGTAACAACCACTGAACGGACCAAAGGCTTTTAATAGCAGAGAGTTTTCCGCGGGCTTTTTGCCAGCGCCAGCTTGCCAGGAACAATGCCGCAACCGCTGTAATCGAAAGCCAAAAGCCCGGATCCTGCAAAGCAAAAACATCAACCACAAGTACCGCAACAGTAACTCGTAACAGTAAACTTAATGGTCTTAATTTCAGACTTAGCGTCAGGTGCAAAAGAACGACCAAAAACATGGCCAACGCTCTTACTGTCGACACGGGAAAACCGGCCAGGGCGGCATAACCTGTTACAGCAAAAGCCGCTAAAACTAGCGACCAGAAACGGCTGTTAATGAGCTCTCTGGTTTTCAGGCCAACAGGGAGAAAGCGAAAGCAGAGGCGAAAAAAGAATACAGCGGAAGCGGCAACCATCCCCAAATGTAAACCCGATATAGCCAGGCTGTGAGCCAAACCGGTTTTTTGCCAACTTTCCCGGGTTTGTCGGCTCAATAAGCTGCGTTCACCAATAGTTAAGGCAGCCAGTATGCCGGGTTCGTTCAGATCACTCTGTTGTATCCAATCAAAGACTTTTTGCCGAAGACTGATATCAGAATCAAGCTTAACGCCCTCTTTAATACTTCCTATTGCGTGTATGTTATTGCGAAGCAAATATTGTCGATACCGAAAGCTCCCGTGGTTACGATAGTCTGTCGCTTCCTTTAAGCGCGCAACCAGCTGCCAGGTTTCTCCTGCTTTAGGGGCTTGTTTAAGATTCGCCCGGTACCAGTTCAACCGGACTCTGGATTGCTTCCAAATAGGCAACGCGTTGTCTGACAGCGTTTTAACCCTGCCCGTTATCCGCACGTGGTAAGGGTAACTCCGGGATATTTCATCCACCTCGATATTGAGCTTAACGTCGGAATTGAGAAAAGACGCCGGTATTGCCCGTATATTTTGCCAATAAAGGTTGGCATTAGCCCATAAAATACCGCAAAATAACGCCATCAGTAGTCGTGCGATCGATCGCCGTTTTGCTTTTTTCGGGCCGGCCCCCATGCGGGTGTAAGCTATCGCCAAAAGTAGTAATGCGATAGTTGAAACAATCAGCCAGAATTTAATGTCAGAGTGAGTGAAGGCGAACAAAATTCCGCCTGAAAACACGAGTAACCAGCGATCCATCGTTGCTCCTTCCTTGGGGCAGTAACAGGATAGGTAATAAACGTCACATTATGGCCAGACGCTTCATTAAACGCTTAATGCCTGATCACCAAAAAGTGCGCGAGTCAAAAGCGATCCGCTTATTTGGCAGCCTTTTGCATGACGCAAACTTGTGGCACCTGAACAGACGCTCGGCGTCAGGAGCCTTTGCGGTAGGCTTGTTCTGCGCTTTTATACCTGTTCCTTTTCAAATGTTATTAGCGGCAGCATCAGCAATTCCCTTTCGCGTAAATCTGCCACTCTCAGTTGGTCTGGTATGGGTCTCCAACCCTATTACCATGCCCCCCATGTTTTACCTTTGCTACCTGGTAGGAAATGCTTTGTTAGCAGAACCACCACAGCCCTTTGCTTTTGAAGCCAGTTGGGAGTGGTTAATGCACAGTATTTCAACCATAGGTCCGGCTTTCTTGCTTGGCTGTTTGGTTTTAGGAACGTTATCCAGCTTTATTGGTTACATTGGTATTCGTCTGTTGTGGCGCCAGTCTGTGGTCAAAGCCTGGCGCCGCCGTAATCCTTAAAATTAAATGCTTTGGTGTAAAGCTTTAGCCGGTTCAACTTTCACTGCTCTCCAGGCCGGATAAAGAGTCGCAAGCAAGCTCATTAGCAGTGCTACCCCCGCCACCAGAAAAACATCCGACCAAATCCATTCAGAAGGCACTTCACCGACAAAGTAGATATCGCTGGAAAGCACATCAAAATTAAACCAGGTTTCCAGCGTCAACATAATACTGGGTAAAAGTTGGGCCAGCAGTATTCCGCAAACACATCCGATAACAACGCCGTACAACCCATTCATAACCCCCTGCAGAACAAAAGACTGCAATAAGGTTTTGTCTTTCATACCCAAGGTTTTCAGCATTGCGATTTGGCTACGTTTTTTGGCGACCGTCATAATTAACGTGGATACAATGTTAAAACAGGCAACCGCCATAACCAAAATAAGAACCAGATAAACCACCCAGCGCACAAGTTCAATATCGCGATACAAGTGCCCGTGACTTCGCGTCCAGTCGTCAAGGTACACCAGTTCAGGCAGTTCATTACCCACTTGTCTGGCCACAGCCGGCGCAGAAAACACATCTTTTACCCGCAATCGGACAGAACTGACATCGCGGGCAAAATCCAGCTCATTTATCGCTGTATCGAGTGAAACGTAAGCGTTGTGGTAATCAATTTGCCCACCAAACTGAAAAAGCCCCGTCACTTGCAGTCTGACACGCTCGGGAGAGCGAAAACCTCGTTCTGATTTTTCGGGGGTTAACAACGAAACTGAGTCGCCTACTTCTAGATCCAGTTTTTCCGCTAACCCGGCACCTAATAGCAAGCCACCCTTTTGCTGCCAGCGCTGCCAGTCTTCCTTACTGACGTAATCCGATAAAGAAGAAACTTTTTGTTCATGCTCTGCCGAAACGCCCCGAACCTGAATGCCATGAAATGTCGACTGGGTTTGTACCATTACCGTGGCATTGACACCCGGTGCGGTAGCAACAACCTGAGGGTTCCGTTCAGCAATTTCTGCCACGAGCTCCCAGTTATCCAAAGCCCCTTCAACGGCACTGTATTCAATCTGAGGTACAACCGCTAAGAGCTTATTCTGTAACACCTGGTTGAAACCATTCATCATTGACAGTGCGGCAATTAATACTGCACACCCAAGAGCAATACCAATAGTTGATGACGCCGATATAAACGACAAGAAGCCTTGTTTCGCTGTTCCCTGACGAAAGCGACGGGCAATTAACCAGGCAAGCCGCATTAGTCTTCTTCCTTATGCAAAACACCGTTCTTCAAGACTTCTACGCGCTGCAGTTGCTTTGCCAGATGCAAATCATGGGTTACCACAATAAAAGCCGTGTTGGTTTCTTTATTCAACTCCAGCATTAATTGATAAATACTCTCTGCGGCCTCACCATCCAGATTACCGGTAGGCTCGTCAGCAAGCACAATTTGCGGTTTATTCACGAAAGCCCGGGCAATAGCAACCCGCTGACGTTCTCCCCCCGACAACTGCGCAGGCCGA
>NZ_DFTS01000072.1:62487-64164 GCF_002383015.1 Idiomarina sp. UBA4206 | reverse complement strand
CAGCAATTGCTTTGCCTGCCGCTTTGCCTCGGCCGGACTTTTACCCGCTATCATTTGCGGCATTGCGACATTTTCCAGTGCCGAAAACTCGGGCAACAAATGGTGGAATTGATACACAAACCCAAGGTTCTGATTACGCCACTGCGCCAGTTTGTCGGCTTTCCAGTGCGTCATTTCATCAGTTTTATAAAACAATTGTCCGCCGGAAGCTTTATCCAAGCCCCCCAACAAGTGCAGAAAAGTACTTTTCCCCGAGCCGGAGGTTCCGACTACAGCCACCATCTCGCCAGCCTGAAGGCTAAAGTCTATATCTTTTAAAACGGTCACTTCATTATTACCGTCCTGATACGATTTACTCAGTTTTGAGCAACGCAACAGCGCGTCAGTCATAGCGTAATGCCTCCGATGGTTGAACATGAGCTGCCTGTGAAGCCGGGTATAATGTTGCCACCAGAGTTAACAGAATTGCAGCAACAGCCGTAGCAGTAACCTGGAAAAAGTTGATGATAATAGGTAAGCCTTCCTCAGTGCCTGAAACTATATGAGCCCCGAATAAATCCAGAATGTCATTTAAATACCAACTCAAAAGAAGTCCTAAAATAATACCTAACAAAGACCCAAGAACGCCGTTATAAAGCCCCTGAAGTAAAAAAACCGTGCGAATGCGGCCGTTAGATAAACCCAGTGTTTGCAGTATGGCAATGTCATGGCGCTTATCATTTATGACCATAACCAGGGCAGACAATGTGTTAAATGCAGCCACAGCAATGATCAAGGCCAGCATTAGCCACATCATGCGTTTTTCCATGCCAACAGCCTCAAACAGCTGTCCATAGCTTTGGCGCCAGTCATCAACGCTTAACTCGGTTTGGTTGCGCAGGGTTTGAGCAACTTGGGGGGCATCAAAGGCATCATTTAGAAACAGCTGCAGGCCGGTCACTTTGCCTTCGGGAAGACGGATTAATCGCGCCAGGTCGTCACCGTGAGCGAACACAACCGACTCATCAACTTCGGAGCCCATAGCAAATAAACCACTGACGACAAACCGACGTTGCGAAGGTACCAGTCCAAAGGGGGTATAAACGCCACCCTGCGCGGCAATCACTCTGACAGTGTCACCCGGGACGACGCCTTGTTTTTGTGCCAGCCGCTGACCAATAACCAAGTGGTAGCTTCCCGATTTCAGACTTTCCCAGTTGCCGGCAACCATCTTGTCGGTAAGTGAAGGCGGCAATGCGCCCTTGTCCGGGTAGACGCCCTGTATATTGGCAACGGACATTTTATCCGATATTTGCAGTATGCCCTGCGTTTGTACAAAAGGGACAGAACCCTTTATTGTCGCCAGTTCAGGCAGTTGTTGTTGAACCTCCTGCCAGTTGCTTAGCTGCGTGCTACTGTCCGGATCCGTTACAGTGACCTGGGGCACGGCACCTAAAATGCGGCTTTTCAACTGTCCTTCAAAGCCATTCATAACCGACATAACAACCACTAGCGCCATTACGCCCAGCGCAATACCTGCAAAAGCAAAGCGGTTAATAAATGCCGTAAAGGCAGAGCCCTGCCTTGCCCGGCTGTAACGCAGGCCAATAAACAGCACAACCGGCTGAAACATATACCCTCAATTATTTGATGGTTGCTAATTCATAACGAGCAAGGATAATGAGTTGTATTGAGCCT
>NZ_DFTS01000072.1:61601-62378 GCF_002383015.1 Idiomarina sp. UBA4206 | reverse complement strand
TGACGCAATCGCAGACATCAATGACATCGCCAATAGGAGATTTCTTCACGGTAAGAGATCACTTCCCGGTCAATTTAATTGCGCTAGATTCGGCTGACAATATACCGGACGAAGACGCGTTTATTGCCGAGATCCCGGAACTGTTTACTATTGCATCCAGTATGGCTGAAAGTGATCAGCAACAACTGCAAAGCATTAAAGTTGAACAGTCGTCAGGCAGCGCTCTGGTGGCTTTTCTGGAGCAGCAGCACAAACGTATGAACATATTGCTCGGTTATATGCTCCGTAATGAGGATGACCCCGAGTACCGGTTTGAGGGTGTTGAATATGGCGGCGGCGGCATTCGTATTGTCAATGACTCGCCATTAACAGAAGACCAGACGTTCCAGGCCAAATTGTTCTTCAAAGAAGAAGCTCTGGCAATTTACTGCTACCTGAGAGCTGAAAAGTCAGAGCCTGAAGAAAATGGTGATACTTACCTGTGCACTCTTAGCTTTGCTAAAATTCGGGAGGAAGATCAGGAACTCTTGATTCGTGCCAGCCTTCATGCCCAAAGCCGCCAGCTTAAAGAACGTTCAAAACAGCGCAGGGAACAAAAAGAAAGCGACTCCTTGTCATCCAAATCCTGATTGATTTCGGTATAATACCGACGTTTTTCCAAACCAGTTGAGTAGTCATGACTAAGGCATCTGTATTAAGACCCCCTTTCCCACCGGCAGCGAATAAAGATCTCACCTGGCAGGAACTGCACGGCAGTGCCCCTGCACTGGCCATTGC
>NZ_DFTS01000072.1:59114-61451 GCF_002383015.1 Idiomarina sp. UBA4206 | reverse complement strand
CGCCCCTGCACTGGCCATTGCTAAGCTAATTGATGCGACTCCGGGGCGGGTGCTAATTGTTACTGCAGATGCTAACCAGGCCTACCGATTAGAACAGGAAATTAAATATTTTGCCGGTGAACACACCGAGTATCATGACGACATAACGCTTTTCCCTGACTGGGAAACGCTGCCTTACGACAGCTTTTCTCCGCATCAGGACATTATATCTGATCGTTTGCGTGTGTTAGCACGCCTTCCGGAAGCTAAGCGTGGCGCACTGATTGTCAGTATTAATACCTTGCTCCACCGCATTGCACCAACGTCTTTTGTTCAGGGTCAAGCACTACAAATTGAGAAAGGCCAGCAACTCGACAGCTTGAAGCTGCGGCAGCAATTGGAAAATGCAGGTTACCGCCACGTAAACCAGGTTATGGAACATGGTGAATTCAGCGCCCGGGGGTCAATCTTGGACCTTTATCCTATGGGCAGCCAGACCCCATACCGGCTCGATTTTTTCGATGACGAAGTTGATAGTATCAGGCCTTTTGACCCGGAAACTCAGCTATCGAAAGACCCTATAGAGGGCATTAATTTACTGCCCGCGCACGAGTTCCCGTTAACCAAAACGGCAATTGAACGCTTCCGCGCAAACTACCGCGAACACTTTGAAGCAAGTACTGAACGCGAATCGGTCTATCAGCAAGTCAGTAAGGGTCAGTTACCCGGCGGGATTGAATACTATCTCCCACTATTTTTTGAAGAAACAGCAAGCTTATTTGATTATCTTCCGGACGACACCGTACTGGTTACCTTCGGCAATATTCAGGCAAGCCTGGAGCGCCTCTGGCAGGATATTAATCATCGCTACGATCAACGCCAGTTTGATCCGTTACGGCCATTGTTACACCCTAATGAACTGTTTCTTCCGGTCGATAATATTCACGCTGGTTTCAAGCAGTACCGTCGAGTGCGAGCCAACGTACCGGCAGAAATGGCACAACCCGGGCCGACACCGTTTCTGACAGAAGCCGTTACAGAAATAGCTGCGGATCACCAGCAAAAACAGCCTTTTGCCAAACTGAAAACCAAATTAGAACAGGCGTTAGCAAATAACGACAAGGTTCTGCTTTCCGCTGAGAGCGCAGGCCGTCGTGAAGCTCTGCGTGAAATTGTCAGCAAGCTCGGTTTTCCGGTTACGCTTTGCTCAGGTCTTGAAGAGTGTCCGACCAAACAAGTCGGCTTAATTATCAGCCCCATTATTAACTCGTTTTATTTACCCGATGCCAAACTCTGGTTTATTACCGAAACTGAACTGTTTGGTAACCGCGTGGTACAAAGCCGCCGACGCCAGCAAAAAGCCACTGTCAGCGCCGATACGCTCATTCGCAATTTAGCAGAACTGCAGGCCGGTCAGCCGGTTGTTCACCTGGACCACGGTGTTGGCCGCTATCAGGGGTTGACGACTCTCGATGCCGGTAATGTCACCACGGAATTTGTCACCATTGAGTACGCTGGTGGCGCCAAACTTTATGTTCCGGTAGCAAACCTGAATGTTTTGAGCCGATACAGTGGCGGTGAAGAAAGCCATGCCCCTTTAAACAAACTGGGTAATGACAGTTGGGAAAAAGCCAAAAAACGTGCTGCAGAAAAAGTGCGAGACGTTGCAGCAGAACTGCTCGATATTTACGCCCGCCGCGAAGCTAAGCCCGGCTATGCATTTAATATTAACGAAGAAGACTACCAACGTTTTGCCGCCGGCTTTCCGTTTGAAGAAACCATTGACCAGCAGGCCGCAATTGATGCTGTGAAACAGGATATGCAACAGCCACGGGCAATGGACAGGCTGGTTTGCGGCGACGTGGGCTTTGGTAAAACCGAAGTGGCCATGCGCGCGGCCTTTATTGCCGTTAATGAAGGTAAACAAGTGATGGTGCTGGTTCCAACCACCCTGCTGGCCCAGCAACATTATGAAAACTTCAGTGATCGTTTTGCTGATCAGGCCATTCGGGTTGAAGTGCTCTCACGCTTTAAAACCGCCAAGCAGTCAAAAGGCATTCTTGAAGACTTATCTAACGGCAAAGTCGATATTGTTATTGGTACGCACAAGTTACTGCAAGACAATGTTAAGTGTCATGACCTAGGTCTGCTCATTGTCGACGAAGAACACCGCTTTGGTGTAAGACAAAAAGACACGATTAAACGCCTGCGCGCTGACGTAGATATTCTGACGCTAACAGCTACGCCTATTCCACGTACCCTGAATATGGCCATGAACAACATTCGTGACCTGTCAATTATAGCCACGCCACCAGCTAAGCGACTGGCAGTAAAAACCTTTGTCCGCGAATACGACGC
>NZ_DFTS01000072.1:57676-59020 GCF_002383015.1 Idiomarina sp. UBA4206 | reverse complement strand
GAATACGACGAGCCAACGGTTCGGGAAGCCATATTACGTGAGATTCTGCGCGGTGGTCAGGTTTATTTCTTACACAATAATGTCGACACTATTGAAAAAACCGCGGCCGATATTGAAACCCTGGTTCCGGAAGCGCGTGTTGTGGTTGCTCACGGACAAATGCGTGAGCGTGACCTGGAACGCATCATGTCGGACTTCTATCATCAGCGCTTTAATGTGCTGGTTTGTACCACCATTATTGAAACCGGTATCGATATACCCAGCGCCAACACCATTATTATGGATCGGGCTGATCACCTGGGTCTCGCACAGATGCACCAACTGCGGGGCCGCGTTGGACGCTCCCATCATCAGGCTTATGCGTACCTATTGACGCCACATCCCAAACGCATGACCAAAGACGCACACAAGCGCCTCGAAGCCATTTCTCAGCTTGAAGATCTGGGCGCTGGCTTTATGCTCGCAACTCACGACTTAGAAATTCGTGGTGCCGGTGAGCTACTTGGAGACGATCAAAGCGGTCAAATTGAAAGCATTGGTTTTACTCTATACATGGACATGCTGGAGCAAGCGGTTAAAGCCTTAAAAGAAGGTAAAGAACCCGCTCTTGCGCAACTGCTGCATGAACGTGCTGAGATTGACTTAAAACTTCCGGCGCTTTTACCTGAAGCTTACATACCAGACGTTAATAACCGTTTAAGCTTGTACAAACGAATAGCCAACTGTGAAACCAGTAAAGAACTGGATGATTTGCAGGTGGAATTAATTGACCGTTTTGGGTTACTTCCGGACGCAGCCAAGAACTTGATGCGCCAAACACAACTGCGTAATAATGCCGAGCATTTGGGTATCCGTAAAATTGATATTGGTAATCAGGGCGGCATTATTGAGTTTGCCGACGATACAAAAATTAACCCGGAAATTATTATAGGGTTGATTCAAAAAGCGCCCAATTACTACAAACTGGATGGCCCGAACCGTTTACGTTTAAGTCAGTCACTGGAAGATACTCAAAGTCGGTTAAAACTGGTAGAGTCTCTGTTAGAAGAATTTGCAGAACAATCTCAGGCGGCGTAACACAGGAGTGAATAAATGGCGCTGGTGCATCGTGGATTAAAATCGGTACTGGGTTTAACAACAGCACTAATGACATTAGTGTCTGTTGATGCGGTAGCTCAGTCTGATAAAGACTACTGGCGCTGGTTTGAAGTTGAAGTTCTGGTCTTTAGACAGACCATCACCGACCAGTCCGGTGAGACTTTTCCTTTGGCAATACAACCAATAGCCGTTAATCAAAGCCGGGATTTGCTGACCAGTTACCATAGCCTACAGAACCGCCTTCGC
>NZ_DFTS01000072.1:54491-57625 GCF_002383015.1 Idiomarina sp. UBA4206 | reverse complement strand
TAGCCTACAGAACCGCCTTCGCAGCGCTTTGCCGGTTTGCGAGCCACTCTCAGATAATCAGTGGCAAATTGATATTGCCTGCCAATATGAAAACGAAGACCAATGGATACCCATTACCGGAAACCCTTTCGCCCCAGCTCACGCGTTGTCAGAGCTCAGTAATACTGAGGTTGTCATTGACGGCCCTGGTGGTGACATTCAGACAGCTTCACAACCTTTTTTAATGCCAAAAGACGTTTTAGAGCTAACCCCTGTTAGTGAAGAGTTGGAGCGCAAAGGTCAAGGTAAACCGTTACTTCACCTGGCCTGGCGCCAACCCGTTTTTAAACGCGGCGAAAGTCGTAAGTTTCGACTCTATGGCGGCAAAAACTACAGCGAAACGTTTTTCTACAATGGCTTTCCAAGAGAGCAAGAAGAACTTAATACGCCATTATCAAACGCCAGCCAGAAACAGCGGATGGATAATATTGAGTACCTTTTGTCAGCTATAGAGCAAGGCTCAGAACCTTTTAATCCGTTAAACGAAAGAACACCGGTACGTCCTCCTTTAATAGCAGCAGGCCACCCCAGCCTGGCTTGGGAGTTCGATGGACTCATCGATATTTTCCTGGTTGGTAATTACCTGCATATTGATGGCGAATTTAATCTGCGTGAAAAAGACAAAATAAAACAACTCGCCAACGACATCGAAACGCAGGCATCGCTGGCCTTAAACAACGCAAACGAACAAACACCGTATCTGCGTAGTTTCTATTTCTCACAGTTAAGACGGGTTATCAGTCACGAAACACATTACTTTGATCACCCTAAGCTGGGTGTTGTGGTTCAAATTCGCCGTACTGACCTGTCAGCTCCACGGTACTAGTTGGTTTCGGGGAAACTATGGAAAAGTATGAAGAGTTACTGCTGGCACTTAGGAAAGTCATTCGTGCAATCGACTTATATTCTAAACAACTCAACAAATATTCCGGATTAACAGGACCTCAGCTGCTCATTTTACGTGAAATTAATGCCGCAAATGGCATTACGGCCAGTAAAGTTGCGCAGAATATCAATTTAAGTCCTGCTACTGTTTCGAATGTTATCGAACGTCTGGAACACCGTAATCTCATCCACAGACACCGAAGTGAACAGGATAAACGCCGGGTTTCTCTGTACCTTACTGAACAGGGTTTAAACCTACTGGAGAAAGCACCTCAGCCCCTTCAGGAAGATTTTATTGAGAAATTTCAGGCATTGGACGAGTGGGAGCAATCGCTATTGCTTTCATCGATGCAAAGAATTGCCAATATGATGGATGCAGAACGTCTGGACGCAGCGCCCGTGCTCGAAGTTGGAAGCTATCACAAACTGGATAATTAAAATGAACAAACAACTATTTACTCTGCTACCGGTTCTCTTTTTCTCGGGCGCAGCGGTTGCTGATATTTGTGACAATGAAAATGAAGTTACCCCTATAGCCCAAATTCAAGGGGAAAACGAACAGTCCAGTCTAATTGACCAACAAGTCACCGTGCGCGGCATTGTAACGGCTAGTTGGCAAACCGATGAGCAGCTTAGCGGCTTTTTCATACACAGCTTTGCTGAGGATATGGATGATAACCCTACTACCTCAGAAGGCTTATTTGCCGTTACAGAAAAGCATCATTCCAGTGTCGATATCGGTGAGCAAGTGCAGCTAACCGGTAAGGTCACCGAGCGCTCGCTGTTAACGTCTTTGGTTGACATATCGAGCATAACAACTTGTGGTGACGCCGAGTCGCTCCCGGACATAACCGACTTAAAACTGCCGGTTCAATCGCTAGCTGAGTTAGAAGCTTTAGAAGGTATGCCGATAAAGCTATCTGCCTCCTCAGCTAATGAGTTAACAATATCAGGGCATTATAACTATCCACGCCATGGCTATTTTGACGTGTCTTCTGGTCGTTTATGGACACCAACACAAATCGTTATGCCAGGCCAGGACGCTAAACGTCAAGCTGAAGAAAACCAATTGAATCGACTTCAGGTGGACGATAACAGCAATGTCGTTGAACCCAGCCCTTTACCTTTTTCAAACCTTTGGCACGGCAAACAAAACAGCTTACGTTCAGGAGCCACTATAGCCAGCTTTAGCGGTATCATCAGTCAGTTCAATAATGCCTATAGAGTTCAGCCAACTGAAGATTTAACGTTAGAGAGTTCATCCAAGCAGCCTCAGTTACCTGAAAAAGCCAATGATTCCGTGCGAATTGCAAGCTTTAACGTTCTCAACTTCTTTAACGGAAATGGTTCAGGCCAGGGCTTCCCCACACCAAGAGGTGCAGACAATACGGAGCAAATGAAACGTCAGTTGCAAAAAATTGTTGCCGCATTAACCGCTCTTGATGCTGACATTGTCGGTTTGATGGAACTCGAAAACGATGGCTTTGGTGAGCGTAGTGCTATATTCCAGCTGGTCGAAGCACTGGAAAAAGCTTCCGGCAAAGAGTACGAAGTTGCTGAACCCCGGGCTGAAAAAATTGGTACTGATCAAATTACCGTTGGTATTATTTATCAACCCAAACGGGTTAAGCCGAGTTCACACGCACTCTTCACTCGCCAGGGCCCATTTTCATGGGGCAGCAGACCACCACTAGCACAGCGTTTTATTGATAGAAACACAGATAGCGAATTCAGCGTCATCGTTAATCACTTTAAGTCGAAAGGCAGCTGTCCGGAAGACTCTGACAGTCCTAATAGCAATAAGAACGATGGCCAGGCCTGTTGGAATGACTTACGTCTTAAATCATCCCAGCAGCTGCTGGCATGGATTTCTGAAGAGTCATTAGCCAGCCCGGTGTTATTAGGCGACTTCAACGCTTATTACCATGAAGACCCTATTCGCTACTTTAGTGAAAATGGCTTCCATAACCCTTCGGATGCTACAGATTACTCTTATGTATATGACAGTCAGGCGGGTTCTCTGGATCATATCTTTGTAGCCAATTCGCTGGAAAGTAAGGTTGAGGGAGTTTACCACTTACCCTTTAACGCAGATGAGCCATGGATTTACGACTATCGTGATGAGACGTACTTTTCTGACGGCCCCTTCCGTTCTTCAGACCATGATCCGCTGGTGCTTGATTTACGTTTTTCCGGATCGGGCATGTAAG